>JACCZX010000056.1 GCA_013695705.1 Burkholderiaceae bacterium
GGTCAACGCATCGCTGCGTTGACGCGCTCGGACAAAACGCGCGGGGTAATGAAGATAATCAGCTCAGTTCGGTCATTGATCGAAGACGTGTTCTTAAACAGATTGCCTATGACGGGCAGATCGCCAAGCAGAGGAATCTTGGTCACCGTAGTGCGATCCTGCTGCTCGTAAATTCCCCCAAGCACCACCGTGCCGCCATTTTCCACCAACACCTGTGTCTGCACGTTCTTCGTATCGATCGCAGGTCCAGCTGAGGTTTCAATGCCGCGACTGTCCTTGTTGACTTTGACATCAAGGAAAATCGCACCCTCCGGCGTAATCTGCGGCGTAACCTCAAGCTTCAATACCGCCTTGCGAAACGCTACCGACGTTGCGCCACTGGATGTCGCCTGCTGGTACGGAATCTCCGTTCCCTGTTCAATTGTCGCCTTGACTTTGTCGGCCGTCACTACCCGCGGACTTGAGATAATCTTGCCTCGGCCGTCAGCTTCAAGCGCACTGAGTTCGAGATTGATCAAGCGGGTCAGGCTACTGTTGAACAAAGTCAAATTGAACGAACCCGGATTAAAGCCGCTTATGCCGGCTGCCGGAAGATTGACGTTATTCGAGTTGATCACGCTGACACCACCAATCGACCCTGCACCGCCCGTGGCACCGGGCAAGGACGGCAGCGAATTGTTGCCGCCAACCGCAACTTCGTTGGTCACACGCCCAAAGCCGAAGCGAACACCAAGGTTGCGGCTGAAGCGATCATCGGCTTCGACGATGCGCGCCTCGATCAGCACCTGGGGCACCGGAATATCGATTCGTTGCAGCAACCGGCGGACGTCTTCCAGACGCGCCGTTGTGTCCTGCACAAAGATCTGATTGGTACGCGGATCAACGGCGACGCTGCCGCGCTTGGAGATCAGGCGCTGCTTGTCATCACTGAGCAGCTTGCGAACGTCTTCCGCCTTCTGATAATTGACGACGAATGCTTCCGAACGGAGCGGCTCAAGATCGGCTATCTGATTGCGTGCTTCGAGCTCGAGCTTTTCTTTGGCTGCAATTTCGTCACGCGGCGCGACCAGCACCACGTTGCCGTTCTTGCGCATGTCCAGGCCCTTGCTCTGCAAAATAATATCGAGAGCCTGGTCCCAGGGAACGTCTTTCAATCGCAGCGTAATGGTGCCGCCGACCGAATCGCTGGTGATGATGTTCAGGTTGGTAAAGTCGGCAATCACCTGCAGCAACGAACGGACGTCGACGTTCTGAAAATTCAGTGACAGACGCTCGCCTTGATACCCTTGCCGGGTGCCCTGGAATAACCGTGTCGGGTCTTCGCGCACCGGGCGCACCTCAAGCACAAAGCGGGTGTCGCTCTGGTAGGCGTTGTGTTCCCACACGCCGCGCGGCTCGATCACCAGGCGCGCGTTGTTGCCTTGTTGGCTGGCAGTCACTTGCGCTACCGGTGTCGCAAAATCGGAGACATCGAGCCGGCGCTTCAGCGTGTCGGGCAACGTCGTGTTCTGGAAGTCGACGATGACGCTGTTGCCCTGCTGCCGAATGTCGACGTTGGTGTTAGGATCAGACAGATCGACGACGACACGCCCTTCGTTCTCGGCGCCACGACGGAAATCGATGCCGCGCAATGTGCGGCTGCCGGTAAATGCGGACGGTCCGGCGGTGACCTGCGACGAAGACGATGGTGTGGCTTGCGCCAGCGACGATGCCGGTGTTCCAGGCGCCGCACGGAAAGTGCTGGTATCCGCGGCGCCGCCGAGTGCGATCAATACACGCTTGCCTTCGATCGACACCGTGTGCGTCAACGGCCGCTTCAGATTTAGAACCACGCGCGAACGACCGCCGGACTGCACTATATTTACCGAGCGCACGTCGCCCTGATTCAGCTCGACCATATTCTTGCCCAGACCGTTGACGGTCGCAGGCATATCAAGCGCGACGCGCGCCGGATTAGCGACCGAAAAGCTGGCGGGCGCAGCCTGCGGCGCATTCTTCAATTCAATGCTGACCACCACACCAGTACTCGTTTGAGTGGCGTCAACACGCTCGATCGCGTTGCCGGGATCGGCCGCTGCGGTCTGCGCCGACGCGCTCGCCGCGGTTGCAACCAAGCCAAGCACCACCGCTATGCGCGACAGGCACAAGGCTACGTTCTGGATCGAGACACTCATCGCTTGCTCCCTTGTTGCCCCGATTGTTTCTGGGCGGCTTCCTGTAGTTCCAGCTTAGTGGGTCGTTCGACCCACTCGCCGGCGGCGTCCTGGACGATTTCTTTCAAGTCCACGTCTGTTTCTGAAATTTTCGTGACCAATCCAAAATTTTGGCCGAGATAGTTGCCGCGCCGGATCATGAACGTCTGGCCGGCGGCATCGATCAACGCCACCTGATTGCCGGCTTGCCGCAAGGTGCCGACCATTTTCAGCTGATCCAGCGGATAACCTTCAAGCATCTCACGGCGGCGGTCCAAATCGGGCCGGATCGAACTGGTGCTCGATCGCGATTGCGCCTGACGCGCGGCCGCCAGAATCATCTTTTGTGGATCAAATGGGTCGATCAGCGCTTTCGCCTCGTAGGAAAACGGCGAAAACTGCTTCGGCTCGGGCACCGGCTGTGTGGTCGGCCGCATCGTTTTGCGCGTGTCTTCCATCCAGGAGCGCAACTCGACCTCGTTACCACCGCCGCAGCCCGCGACCAGCGCCGTCAAACATGCGAGCGCGTAAACGCGCTTGGAAATCTGCGAGGGTCTCACTTGGCAGGCCCTTTCTTCTCGAGTTTCGCCTTGGCGGCGCGCTGTGCGGCGATTTCTTCCGGATCCAAATAGCGATAGGTTTTAGCGGTCGCGTCAAACGTCAACGCACCGCCTTTGCCGGTTTGCAGATTGAGGTTGTTCAAAGTCACGATGCGCGGCAAATTTGCAATGTCGCTGGCAAATGCGCCCAAGTCGTGATACTTGCCTGATACCTTGACGGCGATCGGCAGCTCGGCGTAGTACTCACGCACGTTGGTCTGGCCCGGCCGGAACAATTCGAAGTCGAGCCCTCGGCCGACGCCGGCCTGGTTGATATCGGACAGCAGCGCATCCATCTCGGACTTGCTCGGCAACTGCTTTTCGAGCGTCAATACGTACTGGCTGACCTGCTCGCGCTGCTTGCGCAATTCATCCAGATTGATCGCCTGCTGCAGCTTGCCCTTGTATTCGTCTTTCAGCTTCTGCTCTTCGGACTGCAGTTGCTCGAGCTGCTCCTTCTGGCCGCTCCACAGCGCGAACCAGCCGCCCACGGCGCATACGCCGATGACGAACAGCCACATCGCAATACGCGGCGCCGCCGGCCATGCGCCGACATTATTCAGGCTCAGACCCTGAAACTGTGATGAAAGACTACGACCGGTTGCCATCGATTCCTCGTTCTACCTAACTACTTCTTAGCGGGCGCTTGCGGCGCCGAAGACGACACGATGCTGGGTGTCGACTGCACGGCCGTGGGCACCGGGCCGGTCGGTACCAATTGCGACTTCGCTCCCGGCTGTGCCTGCATCAGCGCACGCTCCGGCGTTTGCTTCAGCGAAAAATTCAGCGAGAACTCGAACACGCGGCGATTTAGCCCCTGCGGCCCCGTGCCGGCGACCTTGATCTCGATCAGCTCCGGCCGCTCCAACACGCGCGAATTGTTCTGCAGATTCCGCAGAAATTCCGAAACACGCTCGTTCGATGCGGCCCATCCGCTGACGTTGACGCGGCGGTCTTCCTGCTTGATGCCGCGCAGGTAAATACCTTCGGGCACCTGCTTGGCCACTTCGTCAATTAAATAGACAGGCAAGTTGCGGTCGGCCTGCAGATCTTCCACCGCGCGCTGACGGGCACGCAGCCCGTCGATCTCGGCGCGCAACGAGGCGATTTCCTTGATCTGAATATCGAGCTTGCGGTTTTCCGCGCGCACGAACTCGTTGCGCGACTCCTGATTCGATATGTAGCCCTGCAGCACAGTCCAGACCGCCGCAATCATCAGCAGCCCGGCGACTGCCGACAGTCCAGTCATGAACCAAAAGACCTTTTTCTGCCGCTCGCGCCTGGCTTCGCGATGCGGCAATAGATTGACGCGCGGAGTGCTCATCGGTCAAACCTCCGCATCGCCAGTCCGCACGGCGTTAATAGCGCTGGCGCGTCAAGGCGCAGCTGCTTCTCGCGAATATTCGAAGAAATCTCCATTCCCTTGAACGGGGAAATGACGGACGCTGGAACCTGCGAGCGCTCCATCAATGCTTCGGGCAGGCCGCTCAGTACTGCAGAGCCGCCGGCCAACATGATTTGATCAACCCGGCTGTACGGAGTCGACGTAAAGAAGAATTGCAGCGCGCGCGTGATCTCGATCGTAGCGGTGTCAAGGAACGGCCGCAGCACGGCAGTTTCATAATCGGCCGGCAAATCGCCGCTGCGCTTTTTCTGTTCGGCTTCTTCGGCCGGAATACCGTAGGTGCGTGATATGTCGCCGGTCAATTGCTGGCCGCCAAACGGCTGTTCGCGCTCGTAAATCCCTTCGCCGTCGTGCATCACGGTAACGCTGGTGGTGTTGGCGCCGATGTAGAACACCGCGATCACCAGACCTTCACCGCGATTGGGCAACTGCTCGATCAGGCGCTCGATTGCCGAGCGTGCCGAATATGACTCGACGTCGACCACCATTGGCTTCAGGCCAGCGGCCTGCGCCACTGCGACCCGATCTTCGACTTTTTCCTTGCGCGAGGCGGCGATCAGGACTTCGACATCATCCGGTGCATTTGGTATCGCGCCCAGGACCTGGAAATCGAGGCTGACCTCGTCGAGCGCAAAGGGGATGTATTGATTGGCCTCGCTCTCAACCTGCATTTCGAGCTCTTCCTCGCGCAGGTTCGCCGGCAACGCAATACGTTTAGTGATCACCGCCGACGATGGCAGCGCCATCGCAACATTCTTGACCTTGCCACCCGCGCGGCGCCATGCACGCCTGACTGCTTCGGCAACAACATCGATCTTGTCGATGTTGCCATCGACCACCGCGCCACGCGGCAGCGGCTCGATGGCATAGCGCTCGAGGCGCATCGTGCCCTTGCCGGCTTC
This sequence comes from Burkholderiaceae bacterium, assembly GCA_013695705.1. Taxonomy (GTDB): domain Bacteria; phylum Pseudomonadota; class Gammaproteobacteria; order Burkholderiales; family Burkholderiaceae_F; genus JACCZX01. Next base: position 5,099 of record JACCZX010000056.1, read on the forward strand.
GGACAGCTCGACGATCTTTACGCTCGACGAGCCGATATCAAGGCCGACCAGCGGCGGCGCTTTGGGCGAAAAAGGCAGATCAAAAGCCAAGGTGACGCTCCCAGCAGGCGATGCTTGAACGAGTGCTCAACCACACCCGGTGACCAGCAAGACAACAAACGAGGCGCGGACTCTCCGCTTCCCCGAACCCCTCATTTCAGCCGCATCGAAACTCGTTTTTCCTTTTGTTTCGAGCGCTTACCGCAGTTTCATTCGACGCTACGCGAAATCTATCAACATACGCAAAACACACACAAGCCCCGTGTTCGGTCTAATCGTGCCCTTTTTGAGGGATTAACAACGAACATCTGCCGTTACCACTCGTCCAACGTGACGTTAACGCGCGCGCAACGCCCACCCGGACTCCTATAATCTCTTACTCCCTGAGCAGCGAAGCGCAAAAAAGCGGTCGCTCCAGCGCCCAACTCGGCACAACTCGCTGTTGCATCGCCAGCCAAGGTAGATCCACGTGAACTCCCGCAATCCCGACGATAACGACGACGACGCGGCGCGCACCCCCCAGCCGTGGTATCTGCGCGCGCTACGAGGCTTCGCGCTGATCGCAGGCGGCGCGTTGGTATCGGGCGCCTTACTCGCCGTATTTGTTTTTGCCATCGTCTATGCGAATTTGCCGCCGATCGATGCGCTTACCGACTACCGCCCAAAAATTCCATTGCGCGTGTGGACCGCTGACGGGATTCTGATCGGCGAGTTTGGGGAGGAGCGGCGCGAGTTCGTTGCTGTAACTGAAATTCCGGACGAGCTTAAAAAAGCCATCCTCGCAGCAGAAGACGATGGCTTCTACGAGCATCACGGCGTCGATTACGCAGGACTCGCGCGCGCGTTCGTGTCCAATTTTGCGTCGGGACGTCGGGGACAGGGCGGCAGCACCATCACGATGCAACTCGCGCGCACTTTTTTCCTGAGCTCGGAGCGCAGTTACGTGCGCAAGCTTTATGAAATCGCGCTGGCGTTCAAAATCGAATCGTCGCTCTCCAAGGATCGCATCTTCGAGGTGTACGCGAACCAGATTTTCCTGGGCCAGCGTGCCTACGGGTTTGCGTCGGCATCACAGATTTATTTCGGCAAGAAGCTCAAGGATCTGACGACCGCCGAGATTGCGACGCTGGCGGGATTACCGGTTGCGCCCGCCGCCTACAACCCGTTTGTCAATCCGAAGCGTGCCAAAGGTCGACAGCAATACGTCCTGGCGCGCATGCTGCAGTTGAACTACATTGATCAAGCCACGCACGATGCCGCACTGGCGCAGGAACTGAAACCACGTGCGGCCAACTACGCCGTGGAGCAGGCGTTCAAGGTGCGATTGCACGCCGAGTACGCCGCAGAGCTGGCGCGGCAACTGGTGTACGAGGTGTTTCGGGAAGAAACGTATACGCGCGGTCTGAATGTTTTCACCACTCTGCGCAAGGACGATCAGGAAACAGCGTACGCCGCGCTACGCGCGCAGGTTCTCGCGTACGACCGCAAGTACGGCTACCGCGGTCCCGAAGCCTTCATTGAATTGAATGCCGACCCGGTCGTGCGCGAGCAACGCATCGAAGACGCGCTGATCGAGGCGATCGACAGCCCGAATCTGGTACCGGCGGTTGTGCTCGAAGCGTCGCCCACCGTGGTGCAGGCTGCGCTGCAGGGCGGTGCGACGGTCGACATTAAAACCGAGGGTTTGCGCTTCGCCGCGCCGTCGTTATCGCCAAAGGCGCAGCCCAATCGCAAGATTGTGCCGGGCGCGGTGATTCGAGTCACGCGCGATGACAAGGGCATCTGGCAGATCGTGCAGTTGCCACAGGTCGAAGCAGCGTTTGTCGCAGCCAGTTCGAAAGACGGTCAGGTAAAGGCACTGGTCGGCGGTTTCGACTTCAATTTGAACAAGTTCAATCACGTGACGCAGGCTTGGCGGCAACCGGGGTCGAGCTTCAAACCCTTCATTTATTCGGCGTCGCTCGAAAAAGGGTTCATGCCGAGCACATTGATCAATGACGCGCCGATCAGCATCGATCCCAGTCTGACCGGCGGGCAAGTGTGGGAACCCAAAAACTATGACGGCAAATTCGACGGACCGATGCGCCTTCGGCAAGGATTGGCGCGATCGAAGAACCTGGTTTCGATTCGCATCCTGCAGGCGATCGGGCCGCGCTTCGCGCGCGACTGGGTAACGCGCTTTGGGTTCGACGCCGACAAACATCCTGCGTATCTGACGATGGCGCTGGGCGCAGGCGCGGTGACGCCGTGGCAGATGCTCAACGCGTACTCCATATTCGCCAACGGTGGCTACCGCTTGAACGTGCATCTGGTCGCCAAGATCACCGACAGCACCGGCAAGGTACTGATGGAAGCGAAGCCGCTGCAGGCCGGCAATGAAGTCAACCGCGTGCTCGATGCGCGCAATGCGTTCCTGATGGATAACCTGCTAAAAGACGTTGCTCGCTACGGCACCGCGGCCCGCGCCGGCGCTGCGCTGAAGCGGCCAGATATCGCCGGCAAGACCGGCACTACCAACGATTCGCACGATGCTTGGTTCGCCGGCTACGGCGGTGATCTGGTGGCGATAAGTTGGATGGGGTTCGATCAACCGCGTCCGTTGGGCGAACGCGAGACCGGGGGCGGCCTGGCGTTACCGATCTGGATTTCTTACATGAGCAAATCGCTGAAGGGAGTTCCGGAGATAACGCGCGAGGTGCCAAGCGGGATCGTCAGCCTGGGCAACGAATACTACTTTGTAGAACATCAACCCGGCCACGGCGTGGCAAGCGTTGGCTTGGAAGACTTGTTGCCGGTTGAGGAGCAGGTCAAGCGGGAGTCAGTCCGCGAGCAGATATTCTAGGCGCGCGCCTCAGCCGCGCAGTACCACCGCTTCTCCGCCTTGCGCTGAAATCAATCGCGACAGTGCTGCAAACAACTCGCTGCCATCGCGCGTATCGATCCATTGACTACCGCTGCGAACATAATGAAAAGCGCCGCTTTTGCCGGCGACCCACATTTGCTGCATCGGCGTCTGGCTGTTGACGACGACCCTCGAACGGTTACAGAGCTCGAGCGTCAGTACGTTGCCTGCGCGCGAGGCTTCGATGTCGGCGGCGGTTGCATCAATAGCGCGCTCGATCGATGCGAGCGTCACGTCGGCAAGCTCGATAAATTCTGATTCGCTCATGCTAAATTTGCTCGACATGGCTGCAACTCGCTTCCGGATCGCAGTAACGATACTCGCGGCTGCAATCGCACCGGCGTTATCGGCGTGTGGTCAAAAAGGACCTCTGACATTGTCAGTGCCTGCTACGGCCGAGCAATCGAAGCCCCCTGCGAAATCGGTTGATCGACCATTTCCCAACTTGCCGGCGACTTCCGACAAGACATGAGTCCCGCGCTGCCAGCCAGCGAGGAATTCAGCTACCGCAATCACCGCCTGCACTGTGAAGACGTAGCACTCGATGAACTCGCGACCCGCTTCGGTACACCGCTGTACGTGTATTCGCGACACGCGATCGAAGCCGCCTACAACGCCTATGCGTCTGCACTCGACGGCCGGCCCGCTCTCATTTGCTATGCCGTAAAGGCAAACTCGAATCTCGCGGTACTCGACGTGCTCGCTCGCCTTGGCGCCGGGTTCGATATCGTGTCGGGCGGAGAACTGGCACGAGTGCTTGCCGCTGGCGGTGATGCGAACAAGGTTGTCTTCTCTGGCGTTGGCAAGAGCGAAGCGGAGATAGTGACGGCGCTCAAAGCCGGCATTGCATGCTTCAACGTCGAATCAAATTCGGAGCTCGATCGAATTGACGCGGCCGCGCAAAAGTTGAACCTGCGTGCGCGTGTTTCGCTGCGAGTCAATCCAGACATTGACGCGCGCACTCATCCACACATCTCAACCGGGCTCAAGAACAACAAGTTCGGAGTTGCATACGCCGACACGCTGGCGCTTTGTCGCCGCGCAGCAGCGAAACCAGCGATCGATCTGCTTGGTCTTGGCTGTCATATCGGCTCGCAGATTACCGAAATTGCACCCTACATTGAGGCGGTCGATCGCATCATCGATCTGATCGATGCACTCGTGCGCGAGAAGATCGAACTGCGGCATATCGATCTCGGCGGCGGCTTGGGAATTCGTTACCGCGATGAATTACCGCCGTTGGTGTCGGACTTGGTGAGCGCCTTGCTGGCGCGGCTCGACGCGCGAGGGCAACGCGACAAAACCGTGGTGGTTGAACCAGGTCGCTCGATCGTGGGCAACGCCGGTGTTTTGCTGACACGCGTCGAATATCTGAAGCCCGGCGACTCAAAGAACTTTGCGATAGTCGATGCCGCGATGAATGACCTGATTCGGCCCGCCATGTACGACGCCTGGATGAACGTTGTCCCAGTGGTGCCAAGATCATTGGAAAGACGTGTGTACGACATCGTAGGTCCGGTGTGCGAATCCGCCGATTGGCTGGCGCGCGACCGAGCGCTGGCGCTGGAGCCCGGTGACATATTGGCGATCGCGGGTGCCGGTGCCTACTCAATGGCGATGAGCTCGAACTACAACGCGCGACCACGGCCGGCGGAGGTGATGATCGATCGAACCCACGCGCACTGCGTGCGGTCGCGCGAGACGGTTGAAGAATTGTTCGCGACCGAGTCCTGCTTACCGTAACTTACTGCTTCAACTCGCTACCTCGAGCCTTATCGGCTCGCAGTCCCTGTACGAAATCCGCGACCGCGCGAATTTCCGCATCGGACAGTTTTGCTGCAATCTCCTGCATTGCTGCATTGTTGCGACGAGCGCCCTGACGAAAATCTTTCAGCGTCGCTTCGACATAGTCCGCGCGCTGAGCCGCTAGGCGCGGATACAGGATTGGAATTCCCAGACCCGCCGGGTTATGACAACCGGCACACGCCGGCACCGCTTTTTCAGACAATCCGGCGCCCCAGATGCGCTGACCAAGCTCGAGCGTCTGCTTGCTTCGCGCCGTATCGAGCTGCGCCGACTGGCCCGCAAACCAGGCCGACACGTTGCGCTTGTCGTCATCGGATAGCTGCGCGGCAATACTGTTCATGATCGCGTTTTCGCGGGCCGGGCGTTGTTGCCCCTGTCGCACCGTGTAGTCGAGCAATTGTTTGTATAAATATTCGTAGTGCTGCTGCGCCAATCGCGGATTCGGCGAGGCGGCTGAATTACCGTCGGCGCCGTGACAGGCCGCACACACTTGGGACGCGATCTGCTGGCCGCGCACCGGGTCGACCTTCGGTGCAGGCTTCATCTGTGCGCCTGCGGTGACACTCATCGTCATGCAAGCGGCCAAAGCCAACGTGCCTGCAAAACGTCGTGAGATCGTGAATTTCATCGAACCGCTTTCCTTGAAACGAGGGTAACGCGCCGATGATGAACACAGAATATCTCGACAACGCGCCGCGTATTCTACGCAACCTTCACCGATGCCAACACGCATCTACCCTCAATCGCCGTGCAACTATTTCGCTCCGCTCGATTCGTGATGTCGGTCGCTGACCTTGCCGCGCTGCCGGCGCCGGCACGGCCCGAGATTGCCTTCGCCGGGCGCTCGAACGCGGGCAAATCGAGCGCAATTAATGCACTGACCGACCAAAAGCGACTGGCATTTGCCAGCAAGACGCCCGGGCGCACGCAACTGCTGAACTTCTTCGAGCTCTCCGGACGCAACGAAAAAAGAGAAACAGTCGTGCGCGGCATCTTGGTCGATCTGCCCGGCTATGGCTACGCAAAAGCGCCGCAGGAGCAGCGCGCCCAGTGGGATCTGCTGGTCGGCGGCTATGTGGCATTACGCCATACGCTGGTGGGAGTCGTGATCGTGATGGACGCGCGCCGGCCGCTGCTGGCAGCCGACGAGAACCTGATCGACTTCGTATCGCGAGAATCCGCGCTGCATTTTCTGCTGACTAAATCCGATCAGCTAAATAATGCAGAGAAAAAAGCCGCGCTCGCGTTCGCTCAGCAACGCGCGGCGCAAATCGGTCCACGCGCCACGGCGCAGCTATTCTCCGTGCCGAAGCGGCAGGGCATCGACGAGCTTGCCTGCATCTTGGCCGGCTGGCTGCCCGAATGACAGCAGAAATTGCAGCGGATAGAAATTTGTTAAGCGGTTTCCACTGATCCACGCACGGGAGTTCTCGCATGCAGATTCCTGGACAGTTTCCGGCGGTTCGAATGAGGCGCATGCGGCGTGACGATTTTTCGCGGCGTCTGATGCGTGAGCACCGACTGACCACCGACGACCTTATCTATCCGGTGTTTGTTCTCAATGGGCAAGGACGACGTGAGCCGGTTGCTTCGATGCCGGGCGTCGAGCGGCTGTCGCTCGATCTGCTTTTTCCGATTGCGGAAGAGTGCGTAAATCTGGGCGTTCCGGTTATTGCGCTGTTCCCGGTGATAGAGCCTTCATCGAAATCGCCCGACGGACGCGAAGCTACCAACGCCAAAGGCATCGTGCCAACGATTGCGCGGCAACTGAAGCAGCGCTTTCCGCAGCTCGGCGTGCTGGCCGATGTCGCTTTGGATCCATACACCACGCACGGTCAGGATGGTGTCATCGATGCTTCCGGCTACGTGCAGAACGACGAGACGGTTGCAATCCTTTGCCGGCAAGCGGCGCTGTATGCGGATGCGGGCGTCGATATCGTGGCGCCGAGCGACATGATGGATGGCCGCATCGGCGCGATTCGCGCGGAGCTTGAGAAGGCTGGCGCAATTCACACCCGGATCATGGCGTACTCCGCCAAGTACGCGAGCGCGTTTTACGGACCATTTCGAGACGCGGTCGGTTCGTCGACCACGCTGGGGACGTCGAACAAGATGTCTTATCAGATGGATCCAGCCAACGGCGATGAAGCGCTACGGGAAGTGGGACTCGACCTTGCCGAGGGTGCCGACATGGTGATGGTCAAGCCCGGCATGCCGTACCTCGACATCGTGCGGCGTGTCAAAGACGCCTATAAGGTCCCGACTTTCGTTTACCAGGTCAGCGGCGAGTACGCGATGCTCAAAGCCGCGGCGGCCAACGGCTGGCTCGAGGAAAAAAAAGTCGTGCTCGAATCGATGCTCAGTTTCAAGCGCGCCGGCGCCGACGGCGTGCTAACTTATTTTGCGCTGCAGGTCGCGCGCTGGCTGCGCGAAGAGACACGCTAGGCGATCACCGTGGTCTGCGTTTCTTGGTTGATCCAGCGCAGGTACGCGGAGTAGCCGGCGGCAATGGGCAAAGCGATGATCTCCGGGACATCGTAGGGATGCTGGTGCCGGATCGCCTGCTCAACGTCGCCATAGCGCTCGCGCGTCGTCTTTATCAGGAGGGGCACCTCAATGGCTCGCTCGACGTTGCCTTGCCAGCGATAAAGCGAATGAACCGGCGCCAAGCGATTGACGCACGCAGCCAGGCCCTGCTCTACCAACGTCAAGGCGATGCGATCTGCCACCGCTTCGTCCGGACAATTCGTCACAACGAGCAGTACGT
>JACCZX010000079.1 GCA_013695705.1 Burkholderiaceae bacterium
GCCCCACTGTTCATCGGCGCACTTCCTCCGTCATCGCGTCGGCTGCAAAGGCCCCCGCGTTGAGCAAGGTTGCCATCAGCGAGGAAAGATCGACTGCCGCGCTGGTTTGTAAAGCGGCGGCCGCCGCTTCGGCCAAAGTCTCGCCTGCCGCGCATGCGTCGAGAAACGCGCATGCGGCCGCGTCGATTTCAATCGCTTGCACAGCGGCATGCGGACGCGTAATCAGCGCGCCTTGTCCGTGCCATTCAATTTCCGGCGCAGCGTCGTGGTCGAACGTCGTATCGCGATTGCGCTGCCAGATCATGAAGATCGGCAAGCCGTCGAACCACTTCCAGTGCGCGGCAGCATGCGGCCGCAATACGAGCCACTCGAGCTCTTGCAAGGAGCGCTGCGCGATTGCGGCAGGCTCCACGGGTGATTCGTCGCGCGCTGTGTGCGCTTCGGTCCACCAGCGATCGAGCTGCGCGACGCCGGTCAGGTACGGGAGCTCGGCAGCAGGAGCAAATGCATGCAGAAATTCGGCGAAGCCTGCGCCGTAGTCGAGCAGCGTCGGATGTGCCGGCAATTCGGTGCGCACGTAAATCGAAGCTGCGGCGCGCAGCCATTGTTCGCCAACCAACCGCTCGACCGCCGGATAGTTGGCTTGCAAAGCGTCGACGCATCCCTTCATCACCGTGTTGCGATACACGGAGAAGCCCGGCTGCGCGGTCAATGCGGCGATATCGGGTTTCACTTCCGCAACAGGGTCTGCCGCAAGCAGCGCTTGTGCGAACCCATCCTGGAACTCGCGCAGCGCCGAAGTCGCGAGCTGCGACGTCATTTCACGCCGCGAGTAACGCCGGCACCGGCACGGTCAGCGCCGCATGCGCATGCGCGCGCTCGGCCAGCAATTCGTCAAATGCCGGCAGGTTGCCGTCGCGCTCGATCAATGTCGGGCGCCGTCCGATGCGCGCAATCAAGCGTTCGTACAACGCCCACACGGCGGCGTCGACCGGCGCATCGTGCGAATCGACCAGCAGCGCCGCACCGTAGGTCGGATCCTGCGTGTGCCCGGCCAGATGGATTTCGGTGACCAACGCAGCCGGAAACGCGGCGAGATAGGCTTGCGCGTCGAATCCAATGTTATTGGCGCTGACGTGCACATTGTTGACATCGAGCAGCAGGCTGCAGCCGGTGCGGCGCGCCAGCTCGGTGAGAAATTCGATCTCGCCGAATTCGTGGCCCTCGATATGCAGGTAGTGCGATGGATTCTCGATCGCGATGCTGCGCCCCAGGATGTCCTGCGCGCGGCTGATATTGGCCGCGATGCGCGTTAGCGCTTGCGCCGTCCGCGGAAACGGCAGCAAATCGGGGTGATACGCACCGTGCCACGTGGACCACGCCAGGTGCTCTGACACGAGCACAGGTTCGAAGCGCTTGATCAGCTCTGTGAGTCGATGAAGATGGCCGATGTCCGGTTCGGCATCTGCGACCAAAGAAAGCGCAACGCCGTGCAGCGAGATCGGATGGCGCGCGCGGATGGTTTCGAGCCACGCCAGCCGCGGCCCGCCGGCCACCATATAGTTTTCCGGATGGACTTCGAACCAGAGACCGTCCGTGGAGCAGGCGTGCGCCTGCTCGTAATGGTCGGGCTTCAAACTGAGCCCCGCGGACAGCGTGGTTGTCATCCGTGGTGCAGGAATTAAGGCTTGGCTTTTACTTCCGTTAACGAGCCCGCCGTGCCTTTCGGCGTCTTCATCGTGGTGCAGGTGCCCTTTGCAACGTACTTCCAGGCGTTGCCTTGATAGTCGGCCTTCGATGTACCGGCGCAGGTCGTTCCCGGACCGGCCGCGCAATCGTTTTTACCGGCCATTGAAACACCGTAGCACTTCTCCTTTTCGCCCTTGATCGAGGCGCCCATGTCCTGTGCAAGAGCGGCACCGGAGGCGAGCGCCGCGAGGGCGAAGGTGGTCACAGCGATTGTTTGACGCTTCATGAAAAAATTCCCCTGTAGTGGTTGCAATGAAGTAAAAGACCGCGCGCCGGCCGGGGCCAGGAACGTACGATCTACGAGTTTGTCGGAGCGGCGCGGCGCAGATTACAGGGCCTGCATGTCTGTCGCTACACGCTAACGGAAACGGGCGCGGCTCACTTGGATCGCGCCACGATCCTCCCATAGTAGGCTTCGACCGGATCGCCGGTCTGGTCGTTGTCGGTCCACAGGACGATCATTTCCACCGTGTCCGGCGGATCGACGCCGAATGCGCGGCGATAATCCTCGACGATATTGCGCCGCTCTCTCAGCCACTGCCCGAGTTTTTGGGTGCCGGCCTGCAGCACGATGCTGCGCGACGTGCCGGGGTGATGCGGGCTCGCCGCAGTATCGCCGACGCGCAGCTTGTCGTTTGTCCACACATAGCTCAGGGTCGGCACGTCCCGGCGCAGCAGGCCCGGCCGGCCAAAGAGGAGAAATATCGCAGCGCCGTAGTCGTCTTTACCGGTGACTCGAATGTCGGCCCGCTCCTGCAACTTGTCGACGCGCCAAGTCCATTCGAGCCAGGGGAAGTCTGCAGGGCGAAACCGCAGCTCGCGGTGCAGCCCCGATGCCGAGCTTCGCCCGACGGCGCGGATCGCGGCAATGCCGCCTATCTCGACCTGGCTGTATTCGGTCCTGTTGCGGAAGCCGCTGTGGCTCCAAACGCCGTCGATCGGCTCCCTGGGCTCCAACAGAACGATTTCTCCGCCCGATTGCGCGCCCGCCGCGAGCGAAACTGCAAGACCGAGCGCAAAAAGCAGTCTCAGTCGTAGAGCGAGTGTCTTACCGTGCATGGTCAACGCTTTCGAGAAATTCCAGGTAATGCTGCGGCAGCCCGTGAGCCCGTGCGCCCTCGCGAATCAGCGTCAGATAGCGGAGCGACGGGCGACCGTCGACCTCGTTGCCGTCGGCGATGTAGGTCACCGCTTTGAGCGGTCGTCCATCGATGTCTTGCGCATCGAGCCACAATTGCCGGTACCGGCGTCCGGGAACGCCTTCGGTCGCATCGAGATGAACGAGGTCGCGGCGCGTGATGCGGTAGAGCACGCCCCAAGCCTCCGCCTGCGGATCGGCGCACAAATTGGCAGGCGCCGCCTTCCCTTTCGGGCGACCTTCGAGATTGAAGCGAAG
>JACCZX010000106.1 GCA_013695705.1 Burkholderiaceae bacterium
GATATGCCGGATCGTTGTAGCCTGGAGTCGACGGGTGTCCTGGGCTCACGAGTGAATCGACCAGCGCTTCGTCCTCCGGAGTTATCTCGCAGTCGACGGCTAGAACGTATTCCTTCCATTGCTCAAAAGTGCGTGGACCGGCGATCACCGCGCTCACCGCGCGGTGCGCCAGCACCCACGCAGTGGCGAAGTGCGACAGCGCAACGCCCTTGCGAGCGCAGTGCTCGCTGAGCTTTTGCGCTACTCGCAGCGAGTCTTCGCGAAACTCGGTTTCCATCATGCGTTTGTCGCCACGGCCGGCGCGCGTATCAGCGGCTGGCTTGCTGCCGGGCGCGTACTTGCCGGAGAGCACACCGCGCGCGATGGGGCTGTACGGCACGGCGCCAAGTCCGAAACGAGCGCACGCAGGCAGCACTTCTACCTCAGGCTGCCTATTAAGCAGGTTGTAGTACGGCTGGCAGACGACAGGTGCCGGCATGTTGAGCGCACGCGCCGTGTAGACGGCGTCCGCGATGCGCCAGCCACGAACGTTGCTCAAGCCCCAGTAGCGAATTTTGCCCGCGCGCAGCAGCGCGTCGACCGCGCGCAGCGGTTCCTCGAGATGCATGCCGTTGAAGTCCCGGTGCAGGTAGTAGATATCAATCCAGTCGGTGGCCATCCGCTTCAGACTCGCCTCGCATTCACGCAAGATCCAGGTGCGCGAATAGTGCGACTCGTTAGGCTGCTCCGACATCTTGTTGCCCACCTTGGTGGCAAGGACCCAGTCGTCACGCTGCCCCTTGAGTAATGAACCCACCATCGACTCCGATTTGCCTTTGGAATAAACATCGGCCGTGTCGATGAAATTGACTCCGTGGTCGCGGGCATGCGCCAAGATCTCGCGTGCAACCGGCTCTTCGGTCTGATCTCCGAACATCATTGAGCCTATGCACAAGGGTGACACTTCGAGTTGGCTGTTGCCGAGGGTTCGGTACGAGGCGCGCTTGCTAATCTCAGCGGGCATAGTTGAGCTCCATCCATTCTTTGAGTTGATGTTTATTTCAAAGCGACTTTAACGATCTCATGTTCACGTCAAGAAGCGCGGGGCCGACACCGACCGCCATTGCATCGTATCCGCCACCAGAAACTTCGCGCCAGCGCGCAGCATTGCTACTGGCCTTCGCGCTCATTCTGGTGTGGGGCATCAACTTCAGCGTACAAAAGTTCGTGTTCAACGCGCTGACACCCGGCGGCTTCCTGTTCATCCGCTATCTGATCATGCCGGTATGTGCGGCAGCTCTGCTGTGGCAACGCTATGGAATCAATTGGCCCCGCCTGCCAGCGCCGGAACTATGGGCGCTGTTGCGGCTCGGCCTGCTCGGGCACCTTCTGCACGTCGGGCTCGTGACCTTTGGCATTCATTGGTCCACCGCCTTTTCGAGTTCACTGATCCTGGCGTGCGGCCCGGTGTTCACACTGCTGCTGTTGCGCCGCCTTGGAATCGAGCGGCTGACGCGTGCGCAGATCGCTGGCGTCGCGGTTGCGTGCGTCGGCGTGTTGATTTTTCTCTCGGACAAACTGCTGGGTGCGCAATGGCGCGCCGGTGGCGGTGACCTGGTACTACTGATCGCCGCGTTCTTTTTTTCCGCCTACACCGTGAGCGCCAAGCCGCTGATCGAGCGGCACGGCGGCGTGCTTGTGATGGCGTACGCGACATTGTTTGGTTGTGTGCCGGTGCTGCTGATCAGCGCGCCCGCCGGATTGCAGGTGGACTGGAGCGCCGTGTCGTTGACGATCTGGAGCGGTCTGATGTGGGCGGTCGTGGTTTCCGCCTTTGTGGGCTGGTTAGTCTGGGGTTGGGTGAACGCAGTGCGGGGCGTCGCCCGCACGGCGCCGCTGATATACCTAATGCCGCCGGTGGCGGGCTTGGTCGCCTGGTGGGTAACCGGTGAAGGCTACGGCGCGATCAAGCTTATCGGCGCGGTTGTAACCCTGATCGGCGTAGCAGTCGCGCAGTTTGCCCGCCGCGGCGATCCGGCGCGCAATGTGGAAAGCGTTGGGGTCGTCGACTGATCGTTGGCCTGCGGCCATCACCGCGGTCGCGCCGGGCGCAATGGCGGCGCTCGGCCAAAGATTGCCGGGTCTTTAGCTGAAGCCGCGATGGCCAACCAAAGTC
>JACCZX010000163.1 GCA_013695705.1 Burkholderiaceae bacterium
ATCGAATGGCGTGATCCACGTCGTCGACAAAGTGCTGCTACCCAAGTAGGCGGTTGAATATAAGCCGCGCTCGATGGCGGGCGCGGTTTTTTTTATTTTGTCGTGGCGGCTACCATTTGCCGATGCAAAAGCTGCTCGACGTGCTGATCATCGGCGCTGGTCACAACGGACTGACGTGTGCGTGTTACCTGGCCGCAGCGGGGCTGAAAGTCCGCGTCGTCGAGCGGCGCAATGTCGTGGGCGGCGCGGCGGTTACCGAAGAGTTTTATCCCGGCTTTCGCAACTCGACTGCGAGTTACACGGTAAGTCTGCTGAATCCGCAGGTGATCCGTGATCTGAATCTCGCCCGGCACGGCCTGCGCATTATCGAGCGTCCATTTTCCAACTTCGTGCCACTCGCCGACGGTCGATACCTCAAATTCGGCGGCGATGCTGCGCAGACCAGCGCCGAGGTGGCAAAGTTTTCGCCGCGCGATGCCGAGCGTCTGCCTGCGTACTACGCGCGGCTCGATCGGCTGGCTGATCAGTTGCGCGTGTGGGTGTTGCAGGCACCTCCGAATCTGGGCGGACCGTTCGTCGTCGAAAGCTGGCGTGATCTGGTTGCGGCGGCGAAGTTACTGATGCAGATGGGTCGACTGCCGAAACAAGGCCAGCGAGACCTGATCGATGTCTTTACCAAGAGCGCCGGCGATTGGCTCGACGCGTGGTTCGAATCGGAGCCGCTGAAGGCCGTGCTTGGTTGGGACGCGATCGTCGGCAATTACGCGAGCCCCTATGCCGCGGGCTCAGCGTACGTGCTGCTGCATCACTGCTTCGGCGAAGTCAACGGCAAGCGCGGAAGTTGGGGGCACGCCATCGGCGGCATGGGCGCAATTACTCAGGCAATGGCGGCCGAGGCGCGTTTGCGCGGCGTGCAGATCGACTGCGAAGCATCTGTCAGTCGGGTCATGGTCAGTGACGGCCGCACTTCTGGTGTTGTACTTAATTCGGGCGAGGTAGTGCCGGCTCGCGCTGTCGCGGCAAATGTCACACCGAAACTGCTTTATCAACAGTTGGTCGACGCTGCTGTGTTGCCAGCCGACTTCGTCGAGGCAATTGCGCGCACGAAGTACGGCTCGGGTACGTTTCGACTCAACGTTGCGTTATCCGCGCTGCCCGAATTTTCCGCGCTGCCCGGCTTAGGGTCGCAACCGCTTCACGCGAGCGGTATTACATTCGCGCCTACGCTTGCATATATGGATCGCGCGTGGCATGACGCCGTTGCCGACGGCTACTCGCGCCAGCCGGTGGTCGAGATGATGATTCCGAGTGTGGTCGACCCGACTCTCGCTCCGAACGGCGCACACGTGGCGGGTCTTTTTTGTCAGCAGTTTGCGCCGACGGCCAATTGGGCAGCGTTGAAAGGCGGTGCAGTAAATGCGATCTTCGATGTAGTGCAAGCGCATTGCCCGAATTTTCGCGCGTCTGTTCTAGGCTATCGCGCACTATCGCCGCACGATCTGGAACAGGAGTTCGGACTAACCGGCGGCGATATTTTTCATGGGCAACTGTCTCTCGATCAGTTGTTCTCGATGCGGCCGGTGCTCGGCTACGCCAGATATCGCGGACCCATCGCGGGGCTGTATCACTGCGGTTCGGGTGCGCATCCCGGCGGCGGCGTTACCGGAGCGCCGGGCCACAACGCTGCGCGCGAGATCATTCTGGATCTAAAGGGATGACGACGCGCGGCGTCGTCATCGAGCCGCAGGCCGGTCACTCGTCATCAGCTGGACATTGCCGCCGGCCGCGGCCGTGTTGATCGTCACCGCGCGCTCGGCGCAGAAGCGCTGCAAGTAGTGCGGACCGCCCGCTTTCGGCCCGGTGCCCGATAAACCTTCGCCGCCAAATGGCTGACTGCCAACTACGGCTCCTATGATGTTGCGGTTTACGTATAGATTGCCGACACGGGCGCTTTCGATAACGTGCTCGACACGTGCATCGAGCCGTGTATGCAGGCCCATCGTCAATCCGTAGCCGGTGGTGTTGATCGCATCGATCACACGATCGAGCTCGTGCTTGTCGTAACGCACGACGTGCAGTATCGGGCCGAAGTTTTCGCTTTGCAGATCGCCGATGGCATCGATCTCGTAGGCGATGGGCGCAAAAAAGTGTCCGCCTGATTTGCCAGTGAGTCCACTTGGCAAATCGCATTCTTGAATACACCGGCCGTGTGCCCGCAGCCATGCGCGATGCTGCCGCAGAAGCGCAAGTTGTTCAGCATCGATCACCGGGCCGATATCGGTTCGCGGGTCGGCCGGATTGCCGACGATCAGCTCGCGCATCGCGCCGGCGATCATTGTCGTCATCGCGTCGGCCACTTCACGTTGCACGAACAGAACGCGCAGCGCCGAGCAACGCTGGCCACACGAGCGGAATGCGCTACTGACCACCGCGTCGGTCACCTGCTCAGGCAAAGCGCTCGAGTCGACGATCATCGCGTTCTGCCCGCCGGTCTCCGCAATCAACACGCCGATCGCCGCATCGCGATTGGCAAGCGCGCGATTGATCGAGCGCGCAGTTGCGATCGATCCGGTGAACGCAACTCCTGCGATGCGCGTATCGGAAGTGAGCGCATGTCCCACCGTTTCACCGCGACCGAGCACCAGGTTCAGCACCTCGCGCGGCACGCCAGCGTCGTGCATCAGCTGTACCGCGCGGAATGCGATCAGTGGCGTCTGCTCGGCCGGCTTTGCGATCACGCTGTTGCCGGCGACCAGCGCGGCCACGAGCTGCCCACCGAAGATCGCGAGCGGAAAATTCCAGGGGCTGATGCACACGAAAACGCCGCGCCCGGTGAGCCGCAGCTGGTTCGATTCGCCGACCGGCCCCGGCAGGTCGTGCACGCGCATCTGCGTGCGGCCGAGGGCGGCGTAGTAACGACAAAAATCGATCGCTTCGCGCACCTCGAGATGGGCGTCGAGCATCGTTCGGCCCGCTTCGCGAACGATCAGCGCCGCTAGTTCGTCGTGCGCGCTTTCCCACGCCTCGGCAACACGATCGATGGTTGCGGCGCGCGCATCGACACCGCGATCGTTCCACCCCCGCATCGATGCACGCGCCATCGCAACTGCGTTCGCGGCGTCGGTTGCAGTAGCGTCGACCACCGAACCCACCGATTGCGAAAGCTGCGCTGGATTGTGAACATCGACCGCCGGTGCGTGCGGCGCGGAACCGCCGATCAGTGAAGTCGCCGCAATGAACGGTGC
>JACCZX010000240.1 GCA_013695705.1 Burkholderiaceae bacterium
CGCCGTCGGTTATCCACAGATTCGGCGTGGGCGCGATGGCAGAATCGGTTCAATGAGCAGCACGCAGTTTGTCCATCTCCGCCTGCATTCGGAATTTTCGGTCGTCGACGGCATCGTTCGCATCGACGACGCGATGACGAAAGCTGCGGCGGACGGACAGGGGGCGCTTGCGCTGACGGACAGCGCGAATTTGTTCGGCGCAGTGCGCTTTTACTCGTCAGCACGCAAACACGGCATCAAGCCGATCATCGGCTGCGATCTGTGGATTACCAACGAGCACGATCGGGACAATCCCTCGAAGATGGCGGTGCTGGTGCAGGATCGCGCGGGGTACTTGAACCTGTGCGAGCTGATTACCCGCGCCTACCTCGAGAATTCGCATCGCAATCGCGCTGAGGTACGAATCGAGTGGTTCGAGCAAAACGATGGCCTGCGCGCGCGTGGCTTGATCGCGCTTTCTGGTGCGCGCTACGGCGCCGTCGGTGCGTGCCTGTTGGCGGGCAAGCCCGAAGCCGCGACACTAGCGGCGCAGCGTCTGGTCGCCACCTTCGGCGACCGGTACTACCTCGAGCTGCAGCGCACCGGCGACGCGCGCGATGCCGTGCACACCAAGGCCGCACTGGCACTTGCCATTCGACTCAGGCTGCCCGTCGTAGCCACGCACCCGATTCAATTCCTCGAGCGTGCCGATTTTCGCGCGCACGAGGCGCGCGTGTGCATTGCCGAGGGCACTACGTTGAACGATGCGCGTCGGCCGCGCCGCTTCGTGCCGGAGCAATACTTCAAGACGCAGGCCGAAATGGCAGAACTGTTTGCCGATGTGCCGGTGGCGCTGACCAATTCAGTGCTTATCGCGATGCGCTGCAATCTTCAGCTCGAGCTCGGCACCGCGCGACTGCCGAAGTTTCCGACGCCCGACGGCGTCACGCTCGACGATCATTGCCGTGCGCTCGCATCGAATGGCCTCGAACAACGGTTGCAGAAGTTATATGCGGACGAGCAAACGCGCCAGGCACGGCGTTCGGAGTACGCAGCGCGTCTCGATCTGGAACTGTCGATCATCGCCAAGATGGGCTATTCGGGCTACTTCCTGATCGTGGCGGACTTCATCAACTGGGCCAAGAGCCACGGCATTCCGGTGGGCCCCGGACGCGGCTCTGGTGCCGGCTCGCTGGTGGCGTATTCGCTGCGCATCACCGATCTTGATCCGTTGCAATATGGTCTGTTGTTCGAGCGCTTCCTGAATCCGGAGCGCGTTTCGATGCCCGACTTCGACATCGATTTCTGCCAGGACCATCGCGATCGAGTGATCGACTACGTGAAGCACAAGTATGGGCACGATTCTGTTTCGCAGATTGCAACGTTCGGCACCCTTGGGGCTAAGGCGGTGGTGCGCGACGCCGGCCGCGTGCTCGATCTGCCGTATACGAAGTGCGATCAGCTCTCGAAGCTGATTCCGCACAATCCGGCCGATCCGTGGACGCTCGAGCGTGCACTCGCGCACGAGCCTGCGTTTGCCGATGCGGTGGCAGCCGATGAAGAAACTCAGGAATTAATTGCGCTTGCGCGTCCGCTCGAAGGGTTGACGCGCAACGTCGGCATGCACGCCGGCGGTGTGCTGATCGCGCCCGGCAAGTTGACCGATTTCACGCCGCTTTATTGCGCGCAGGGCACCGAGGGCGTGATCAGCCAGTACGACAAGGACGACGTCGAGGCAATCGGCCTGGTCAAGTTTGACTTTCTCGGCTTGACGACGCTGACGATCCTCGACCTGACTTTGAAGTACGTGCGGCAGCTCGAGCCTTCGTTCGCGCTCGAGCTCGACACGCTGCCGCTGAACGATTCGGCAACGTACGAGATTTTCAAACGTGGCGCGACCACTGCGATATTCCAGTTTGAATCGCGCGGCATGCGCGAGCTGTTGAAGCGCGCGAAACCCGATCGGCTCGACGATTTGACGGCGTTAAACGCCTTGTATCGGCCGGGTCCGATGGATCTGATTCCTGAGTACGTCGATCGCAAGCAGGGTCGGCAGAAGGTTGAATATCTGCACCCGTCGATCGCCCCGATACTGGCCGAGACATACGGCGTGATGGTGTATCAGGAGCAGGTGATGCGCATTGCGCAGGTCACCGGTGGCTATTCGCTCGGCGCCGCCGATCTACTGCGGCGAGCGATGAGCAAGAAAAAGCCGGAAGAGATGGCGACGCATCGCTCTATTTTCGTCGAAGGGGCGATGAAGCGCGGCGTGGAAGCGCACACGGCAACCGCTCTTTTCAATCACATCGAAAAATTCGCCGGCTATGGCTTCAACAAAAGTCATAGTGCTGCATACGCACTGATCGCGTATCAGACCGCGTATTTCAAGGTGCATTATCCGGCCGCATTCATGGCGGCCAACTTGTCGACCGTGATGGACGACACCGACAAGGTCAAGGACCTGATCGAAGACTGTAAGGCAATCGGCGTTAAGGTGCTCGCCCCCGATGTGAGCACGGGCGCTTATCGTTTCGAGCCGGTCGATGCAAAGACAATTCGCTTTGGACTCGGCGGCATCAAAGGCACGGGGCGCGGTGCGATCGAGGCGATTGTCGCAGCGCGCTCCGCAGGCGGGCCGTTCGTGGATTTGTTCGATCTGACCAAGCGCATTGATAAGCAGTACTTGAGCCGACGGGTGGTCGAAGCGCTGGTGCGCGCGGGCGCGCTTGATCGGCTGCATGACGAACGCGCCATTCAGCTTGCTACGGTCGGCCGCGCGATCGACGCCGCGGATAACGCGGTCGCATCGGCGGGGCAGGCGACATTGTTCGGTGCGTTGGACGGCGCCGCGCGACACGTTGAATACGTGCCGGCCGCACGCTGGAGCGAGCGCGAAAAGTTATCGAACGAAAAGCTGGCGCTGGGCTATTACTTCTCCGGCCATCCGTTCAGCGAATTCGCCGCCGAAGCACGGCGGCTGGCTCCGACGCCGTTGTCGGACGTGCGACTGACAGGCGGGCGGGGTGATGGCACGCGCGGTGAAGGGGGACGGGCTGAGCAGATCAAAATTGCCGGCGTCGTCGTCTCCGCGCGCAGTCAAAACACACGTCGCGGGCGCATGGGTGTGATCGTGCTCGAAGACGGCACAGCGCAGCTCGAGTTGATGGTTTTCTCCGAACTGTACGACCGCAAGCGTGCTCTGCTAAAGGAAGATCAGCTGCTGTTCGTCATGGGACGTGTCCGCAACGACGAGTTTGCACAGCGTCTAACGGTGTCGGCCGACGAGCTGATGGATCTGGCCGAAGCGAGGTCGCGCGCGGCAGCTCGGCTGCGCATCGAGGTCGAGGGTGCCGGCGATGTGATCCGGCTGCGCGACGTGCTCAATCCTTATCGCGTCACCAATGGGCTTGCCGGGTCCGGTTGCCGGATCGTTATTACTTACAGCAACCGCGCGGGCAGTGTGGACGTTGCGCTGCCGGAAGATTGGCGCGTGCGACCGGAGGATCGCCTCGCCGCCGATCTCGCAATGCAGCCGAGGGTGCGTCGCGCTTATTACAACTACGCTTAGGTGCGATAGCAATCGACACCGATCTGCGCGTTCGGCCGGCGCGACGCCTCGCTGCGGTTGAGTTTGCGAAGATGACGGAGACAATCACTCGGCCGCCGCCTTGCGCTGCTGCACGAGCAACATGGCCTTCGCGTACTTGTAATAAGTGTGCTCCGCATTGGAAATTGCGAGCATCAGGCCGTGCTTTCCATCCAGAAAGCCGGCTCTGAGTACGTACGTTCGAAAAAAAGCAAACCACCCTGAAAAGAGCGCACGGGTGAGTGAAGGCGTTTTGCCCGCACGCAGGAGGTCTTGCGCGCCCCAACTAGAGTAGGCATTGACTTTGCCGAGCACTTGGTCCAGGTCTCGATACGATTCGTGCATCAGCGGCTGCGCGAGTCGACCAACGTCGCCGTCGGCAACGCAATGATCGTGGATGATGCCACCGGAGAATCTGGCCGCGCCTTTCCGGACTAATCGGGTGACCCGGTCCGGCCACCAGCCGCCGTGTCGCATTATTTGGCCGCAATAGCTGGAGGCACGTGGAATGCTGAATGCCGCTTGAAGCGGTGATCGCGCCAGCGTATTGCGGATTTCGCAGCGTAAGGATTCCGTGACCCATTCATCGGCATCGAGCAACAGACACCAAGTGCCGCGCGCCGCACCAATACCATAATTGCGCTGTGCAGCCGGACCTTGCCATTCGGTGTTCACCAGTACAGTGGCATTCGACTCGCGGGCGATTTCCACTGTCCGATCGGTACTTCCGGAGTCGACCAGCAGCACCTCGTTGCACCAGGCGAGAGATTGCAGGCAGCGAGCGATAACGCGTTCTTCATTCTTGGCGATGACGATAGCGGTAACGGCAGTTTCGGCCATTATTCTTCCGCGTGGTCATAGAGCATTGGTATCACCTTCATTCGAGTGCACGTGTTAATGCCGAAACCAACGCGCGCGCCTGTCGCGCGTGCAACTTTGCAATTGCGGGGTCGACGGCGGGTGTCGACCACGGCGTGCATCGATGGTTTCTTTGGAACGGTGCGAACCGCATCTTACGTCGGCGGTTTGCCTATCAGCTTCTCTACAATCAGCGTTTGTATCCGCTGCTGTCGGCCCTCTGGTATTCCCCTTTGTGGTTTCAGTTCCAGTTCATCCAAGTTCGGACGATCAATTGCACTGCCGTGTTAATGCGCACGTCGATGCCGTCTTCGTGCTGTCGGTAAAGTCCTTTCGTGACCGAATTGCGTATATTGAACGCGAACTTCGTCATCACGGCATCGCCTTCGCGTGGATTTTTGAGCACGACGCGGACGAGCTCACACCGCAGCTGATCGAGTCAACGTTCGCTGCGAGCGACATGGGGCGGCCGCAGCAGTCGCTTGTGCTCAAGCACATCGAGACGTGGCGGCGCTGCGCTGAAAGCGGCTATCGTCGCATTCTGGTTTTCGAGGACGACGCAATGCTTGCGCCGGACTTCGAGACCACGTTCTGCGCCGCGATGCGCGCCGCAGACATGATCGACCGACCATATATGGTGTATCTCGGCTGCGGAAACAACAAGTACGCGCCGGAAGCACCGGGGGCCGGTTCGCCATTGATACGAACGGGGGTGCCGCTGCCCGCCACCGACGCGATAGTCATCGATCAGCGCGCTGCTCGACTGCGGCTTGAATACATCGCGGGCCGCCGGATCACGCGACCCGCGGACTGGTTGATGCGCGAGGCGGATGCTGCAATGGGCATTGATCACTACTGGCTGGCAGATCCGATCGTCGAGCAGGGCAGTATGAATGGCCGGTTCACAAGTGTGCTCGACCGTAAGCGCATCCGCCGCGGCCGGGTGTGGTCATGGTTGCGCTATCGATGGGATCGGTGGCGACGGCGCACGTTAAACCGTGATCGACACGCTGAAATGGCCGAAGACATATCGGTGGCGTCAGCGGCGCTGCGCAGGGACAACTTGGCAGTCGCGAGCGCGCGCGCTGCGGCTGCGCTGGTCGGAATCGGCGCGTTCACCGGCGCTGCGTTGGCGAATATTGCCGCTGGCGTGATGGTGCTGGCATTCCTAACGGCGCCGTCGTGCATGCAACGCATACGACGTACCTGGCGTCAGCCGTTGGGCAAAGCTGCGGTCTTGTTC
>JACCZX010000273.1 GCA_013695705.1 Burkholderiaceae bacterium
CGATTTACGCCGATCCCTTCGTGCGAGAATTGATCGAGAACTTCGGCGCATCGGTCGACGCTGCGTCGATTCGACCGCGCAATGAGAGTAACGATAGCGACACGGAAAAGACCTCATGATGAAAGGCCAGATGGCAGGGCTGATGCAGCAAGCGCAGAAGATGCAGGAAAACATGAAGCGCATGCAGGATGAGCTCGCGTCCACCGAGGTCGAGGGTCAGTCTGGCGCCGGTATGGTGAAGGTCACGATGACCTGCAAGCACGACGTGCGGCGGGTCGCCATTGATCCCGGCCTGGTGGGCGACGACAAGGACATGCTGGAGGATTTAGTAGCTGCAGCGTTCAACGATGCCGTGCGGCGTGCGGAAGAAGTGTCGCAGCAAAAAATGGCGTCGGTGACCGCCGGCATGCCGTTGCCGCCGGGTTTCAAGCTGCCGTTTTGAACCCCGCACCTTGAAACTTGGGATTACGCTCGATCGGCTGGTCGACGCACTGAAGCAACTGCCGGGAATTGGTCCGCGGTCGGCACAACGGATCGCATTCCATCTGCTGCAGCACGATCGCGACGCCGCGGTGCGTCTGGGCGAAGCTTTGCTGGCGGCTGCGCGCACGATCGGACATTGTCAGCGCTGCAACACCCTGACCGAAGAACCGATTTGCGCCACGTGCACCAGTGTCAGGCGCGACGCACAGTTGCTCTGTGTGGTCGAGTCGCCTGCGGATCAGCTGGTCATCGAGCAGTCACTTTCGTACAGCGGCCTGTACTTCGTCCTGATGGGGCGACTATCGCCGCTTGACGGCGTGGGCCCGCGAGAAATACAGATGGAGCGGCTATTAGCGCGCGTCGCCGATGACATCGTAGGCGAAGTGATCGTTGCCACCTCGTTCACGCCGGAGGGTGACGCCACCGCACATTACATCGCGCAACTGCTGAGAGACCGTGATGCTCAGCTAAAGGTAACGCGGTTGGCGCGCGGTGTTCCAGCCGGCGCCGAACTCGAATACACCGACGTCAATACAGTAGCTCAGGCGATGCTTGATCGGCGTGCAGATTAGATACGGAACAGACGCGAGTCATGTGACCAACAGGCGACAGACTCAGGCGACTGGCTCACGCGACCAGACTCACGCGACCAGACCCACGCGACTAGACTCACGCCATGACCGTTGCGTACTGGTGCGTACTGATTGCCGCTCTGCTGCCAGTGATTGCCGTGGGAATTGCAAAAGCCGGCGGCGAGCGTTACAACAACCGTGATCCGCGCGCCTGGCTCGACAAACAACATGGCTATCGGGCACGTGCCGCAGCGGCGCAAGCAAACGGCTTCGAAGCGTTTCCGTTCTTCGCGGCCGCGGTCATCGTTGCGCACTTAACGCATGCGCGTCAGAGCTGGCTCGATCTGCTTGCAGTCGTGTTCGTGATGGCGCGCATAACTTACGTGGCTTGTTATGTGTGCGACTGGCACTGGGCGCGGTCGTTGGTCTGGTTCGTCGGCTTTTTCGCCTGCATTGCCATTTTCGTGTTGGGTGCTGTGCCCGGCTAGGGAACATCCGTGCAGTCGGCCGGCGCCGAGTGCGTTAGGCTCGACGTATCAACGATCGCCGCAAGCAGGCGATACCGACGAATCACGAGGAGATATCAATGATCAGAACATTCACGCGGCGCGCCGCGCTGATGGCAGGCGCCGGTGTACTGGCGTACCCGTTGATCGGTAGTGCACAGGCACCGGAGCGCAAGAAAATTACCATCGCGGTGGGGGGCAAGAATCTGTTGTATTACCTGCCGCTGACGATCGCCGAACAGCTGAAGTATTTCGAGGCCGAGGGTCTCGATGTCAGCATTGTCGACTTTGCTGGTGGTGCTCGCGCTTTGCAGGCGGTGGTCGGCGGAAGTGCCGATGTAGTGTCGGGGGCTTTCGAGCACAACATCAACATGCAGGCCAAAGGGCAGCCGATGCGCGCCTTCGTGCTGCAGGGGCGTGCGCCGCAGATCGTGATGGCGGTTTCCACCAAGACCATGCCGAACTACAAAACAGTTAGCGATCTGAAGGGCAAGAAGATCGGCGTCACCGCGCCTGGTTCGTCAACCAACATCATGGCGAATTTCATCTTGGCGAAAGCGGGCCTGAAGCCGACCGATGTGTCCTTCGTTGGTGTGGGCGCTGCGCAGGGCGCGGTTGCGGCGCTGCGTGCGGGCCAAATCGATGCGATCTCGAATCTCGACCCGGTAATTACGATGCTGGCTCGTAGCAACGATATCCAGATCATTTCAGATACGCGCGATGTAGCGGAAGCCGACAAGGTTTTCGGCGGTCCGATGCCAGCCGCGACGTTGTACGCGCCGATTTCATTCATCGAAAAAAATCCGAACACGGTGCAGGCGCTGACTAATGCGATCGTGCGTGCAAACAAGTGGATTCAGCAGGCCGGCCCGTCGGACATCGTGAAGGCAGTGCCCGAGAGCTACCTGTTGGGCGACCGTGCCGTGTATATCGATGCGTTCCTGAAGGCGAAGGCAGCGCTGTCTCCCGACGGCATGTTTCCCGAGCAGGGCGCTGCGACAGCACTGCGCGCGCTGCAGAGCGTCGACGACAGCATGAAAACCGCGAAGATAGACCTGAAGGCTGTATTCACGAACGATTTCGTTCGCAAGGCAAACGCGAAGTATCCGAAGGGCTGATCGAGTGATCAGTCAGACTGCGCTCGCGCTGCAAGGCGTTACATGTACGTTCGTCAGCCGCGATAACCGTGCGCAGCGCTACACCGCCGTCGAAAACGTAACATTGTCGGTCGCTCCCGGTGAATTCGTCAGCGTGGTTGGCCCGACGGGGTGCGGCAAGAGCACGCTGCTGAATGTCGGCGCCGGGTTGCTCGATCCGAGCACCGGTAGCGTGCACGTGTTCGGCCAGCCGCTTTCCGGAATCAACGCGCGTGCGGGCTATATGTTCCAGACCGAAGCTTTGATGCCGTGGCGCACTGCGCGCGCCAACGTGATGGCCGGGCTCGAGTTTCGCGGCGCCAGTGACGCCGGCGCCCGTGCCGA
>JACCZX010000278.1 GCA_013695705.1 Burkholderiaceae bacterium
CGAAGAATCTGCCACAGCTCGACGAAGCGTTGCTTCGCTTCTTCACTCGAATCACCGAGATGACGCGCGATCAGCAATCCCGGCAACAGTGTCACCGACACGTCCGCTACTTCACGGCACGCCTTGACGACACTCGAATCAATCTGCGGCGCAGCGGCGATCAATGTCGCGCACACCGATTTCTCGTTCAATCCCGCGGCGGATCGCATTAAGCGCCCGCCCGCATCGATCGCGCCGCGCTCTCGCCACACGGGCTTGCCATTCCTGGAAATCCTGTTTCGCAACTCGATGCGGCCTTTGCCGAAGCGCTCTCCCGAGCCCACGCGTCCGAGACACAAAATTTCCCAGAAGATGTAACTGGCATGGATGCCGAGATTCACTTCGCAATCCAAATCTGCGAGCGCGCCGTCGAACACGATCGTTTCCTGCGGCAGCCATTCCATGCTGCCGACCACTTCGAAGCGAAGCTTCTGGCTTGCCCACTGCCCGGCGGAGCGATACCACTTGCCCGCGCCCGGCGTTGTCAACAGCACTGACGCGTTGGTTTCTGCGGCTACGCGCAAGGACAACTGATCGCCACCGATGATGCCGGCGGGCGGATGAACCACGATCGCGTGACAGACCGCATTGCCTTCCGGGTACAACGGCTTCTGCACGAGAAGCGGGCCGTCGAAAGATTTTTCCGCGAGCACGGTCCGATTGTCTTCATAGCGAAAACCCAGCGACAGATTGGCTTTCCACGGAGCATAGATCGGTTCGGCGATGCGCATCTCATACTGCCAGCAGTCGTCTTACGTCGTCGCGCTCCATATCCGCGCCCGCGCCGCGCGCGACGATCTCGCCACGTTCCATCACCAGGTACTGATCGGCAAGCGAGCGCGCGAAGTCGTAATACTGCTCGACCAGCAGGATCGCCATCTCGCCGCTCTCGGCTAGCGTGCGAATTACGCGTTCTATGTCCTTGATGATCGAAGGTTGAATGCCCTCGGTGGGCTCGTCGAGGATCAGCAGAAGCGGCCCGACCGCAAGCGCGCGCCCGATGGCAAGCTGCTGCTGCTGGCCACCCGATAGATCACCACCGCGCCGGCGCAGCATGCTGCGCAGGACCGGAAACATTTCGAAGATTCGTTCGGGGATGCGCGCGCTGCGCGGCCGAGTGGCGAGCCCCATCTCCAGGTTTTCTTCGACGGTAAGCCGCGGAAATATCTCCCTGCCCTGCGGCACATAGCCTATCCCGGCACGCACGCGCTCGTACGGCTTCACGTCCGTAATGTTTTTGCCTTGAAAAACCACCTGCCCGCTTTTCGCCGGCACGAGCCCCATCAACGTTCTGAGCAGAGTGGACTTCCCAACGCCGTTGCGCCCGAGCAGCGCCGTGACCTTGCCTGCGGGCGCCTCGAATGTAAGGTCGCGCAGGATGTGGCTGCCGCCGTAGTACTGGTTGAGGCTGGAGACGGTAAGCATCGCCTATCTACCTAAGTAAACCTCGATCACTCGAGGATCATTTTGCACGAGATCCATCGGTCCCTCGGCGAGTACGCCGCCTTCGTGCAGTACTGTGACCTTGCGCGCAATCTTGCTAACGAATGCCATGTCGTGCTCGACGACGACGAGCGAGTGCTTGCCGGCAAGCGAAACGAAAAGCTCCGCAGTGCGCTCGGTCTCCTCGTCGCTCATTCCAGCGACGGGCTCGTCGAGCAGCAACAGCCGCGGCTCCTGCATCAGCAGCATGCCGATCTCGAGCCATTGCTTCTGTCCGTGCGATAGCAGCCCCGCAATGCGATGCGTGCTGTCGTTGAGGCGAATCAGTTTCAGCATTTCGCCAATGCGATCGCGCTCCTCGGACGAGAGTTTTGCGAACAGGGTCCTGCGTACTCGCTTGTCTGCTTTCATCGATAGTTCAAGATTTTCGAATACCGTGTGCCGCTCGAAGATGGTCGGCTTCTGAAACTTACGCCCGATACCGGCGTGTGCAATCTGCGCCTCCGAGAGCTTGGTCAGGTCGATCGTCTGGCCGAAGAACGCGGTGCCGGCGTCGGGACGCGTCTTGCCGGTGATGACGTCCATCATCGTCGTCTTGCCCGCGCCGTTGGGTCCGATTACGCAGCGCAGCTCGCCCGCGTCGATCGACAACGATAGATCATTGAGCGCACGAAAGCCGTCGAAGCTGACGCTGATGCCCTCGAGATAGAGGACGACGCCATGTGTAAGGTCCAATCCTTCGGTGGCCACGCGGCCGAGATCGCTGATCGTCGTTCCCTCGCGCGCGGCGGGATGCATAGCGACGCTGCTCATGCGTGCTCTTTGCGTTTGCTGATCAAGCCCAGCACACCCTGCGGGAGAAACAGCGTGACCAGGATGAAAAGCAGACCCAGGAAGAACAGCCAGTACTCGGGAAACGCCTGCGTGAAGAAACTCTTCGCGCCGTTAACCAAGCCGGCACCAAGTGCTGCTCCCGCGAGCGTGCCGCGGCCGCCGACCGCGACCCAGATTGCGATCTCGATCGAATTCGCCGGCGACATTTCGCTTGGGTTGATGATGCCGACCTGCGGCACGTACAGCGCGCCGGCGATACCACATAGAACGGCCGACAGCGTCCACACGAACAGCTTGTAATGCAACGTGTCGTAGCCGCAAAACATCACGCGCGTTTCGGCATCGCGTATCGCGGCGAGCACGCGCCCGAATTTCGACGTCACGAGCCAACGTGCGAGCAGCAGCGTGCCGATCAACGTCGCGCCGGTAATGGCGAACAGCGCCATCCGTGTTTGCGGCGTGGCAATCGGAATGTCGAGGATGCGGCGAAAATCAGTAAACCCGTTGTTGCCGCCGAACCCGGTCGCATTACGAAAGAACAGCAGCATCGCCGCGAACGTCAGTGCCTGCGTGATGATCGAAAAGTACACGCCCTTCACGCGCGAGCGGAACGCGAAGAAACCAAACACGTAGGCGAGCACGCCCGGCACAACGACGACCAGCATCGCGCACCACAGGAATGAATCTGTGTTGAACCACTGCCACGGAAATTCCTTCCAGTCGAGAAACACCATGAAGTCCGGCATCGGTTGCCGGTACTGGCCATCGGAGCCGATCTGCCGCATTAGGTACATGCCGAACGCGTAGCCGCCGAGCGCAAAGAACAATCCGTGGCCGAGCGACAGGATGCCGGCGTAGCCCCATACCAAGTCCATCGCGATCGCGACAATCGCGAAGCACATGATCTTGCCAAGCAGCGTCACCCAGTACGCGGAAATGTGAAAAGTGCTGTCTGGGCCGACGGCGAGATTGAAAACGGGAAAGCCGATGAAGATCACCGCCGCGAACGCAGCGAGAATCGTCCAGCCCCTGACCCCATACAGACGACGGTATGAATGGTCGGCGTTCACGATTCCAACGCTCTGCCTTTCAGCGCGAACATGCCCTGCGGCCGCTTCTGAATGAACACGATGATGAATACGAGCACTGCAATCTTCGCGAGTACCGCGCCCTGCCACGCCTCGAGCAGCTTGTTGGCGAAGCCGAGTCCGAGCGCGGAGTAAACCGTTCCGGCCAGCTGCCCCACACCGCCGAGCACGACGACCATGAAGGAGTCGACGATGTAGTTCTGGCCGAGATCGGGCCCAACGTTGCCGATCTGCGAGAGCGCACAGCCCGCAAGGCCCGCGATGCCAGAGCCCAGACCGAACGCCCACGTGTCGACACGTGCGGTGGGCACGCCGACGCACGACGCCATCTCGCGGTTCTGCGTCACGCCGCGCACAAACAAGCCGAGTCGCGTCTTGTTCAACAACAGATAAATAAGAAACAGGACGGCGAAGGCGAAGCCGATGATGACGATGCGGCTCCAGGGCAGCACGACACCGGTCAATAGCTCGACGCCGCCCGACATGAACGACGGGTTCTCGACCTGCACGTTCTGCGCGCCGAAAATCGTGCGCACCGCTTGAATCAAAATCAGGCTGATGCCCCAAGTTGCGAGCAATGTCTCGAGCGGCCGGCCGTACAGCCAGCGGATGACGGTCCGTTCAAGCGCCATCCCTACCAGCGCGGAAACTGCGAACGCAACAGGGATCGCAGCGATCAGGTACGCATCGAAAAATGGAGTGCTTCGGAACAGGCCCTGCACCACATACGTCGCATACGCACCGATCATCATCAGCTCGCCATGCGCCATGTTGATCACGCCCATCAGGCCGTAAGTGATCGCGAGCCCAAGCGCTGCGAGCAATAGAATCGAGCCAAGGCTCACGCTGGTGAACACGATGCCCAGACGCTCGCCCCAGGCAAGGCCGCTTTCGATCTCGCGCAAACTTCTCTGCGCTTCAAGCTTCAGCTCGTCATCCTTCTCGGCTTCGATGAATGACAGCAGCAGGCTCTTGGTGCTTGCATTGTTTGAGCTGGCCAGTTTCTTCACTGCGGCGAGACGGGCGTCGCGATCGTCGGCGCGCAATTCGAGCGCTGCGGCGATCTGCTCCAGCATCGGTTTGATTGTGCCGTCGGTTTCCTGACTTAGCGCCTTCCGCACCAATGGCAGCATCGCGGGGTCCGCGCCGCCGGTGAGTTCTTTCGCAGCCGCGAGGCGCACTTCGCGCTGCGGGGAAACCAGCTTCAGTGCTGCCAATGCGCCGGCGAGCTCGCGCCGCAAGCGGTTGTTGACGCTTATATCTTCCTTATCGGCAGGGACGGCCGGCAGCTTCGCGCCCGTTACCGCTTCGGTCGCGCTATCGCCTTTCACGATCAAGACCCGTTGGCCTGACGTGACAAGCTCGCCGTCGGCAAGCGCCTGCAGAATCAGGGCTGACTTGTCGTTGCCGAGAGCGACAAGCTGCGCGATGGCTTCAACTTGTTCGTCGCTCTCACCAAACGCAAGTTTCTCCACCGTGCTCGCATCCTGCGCAAACACCAGCGAAGTGGCCAGGCAAAGAATCGCTGCTAACAGTGTTCTCATGTAAAAAGGGGCTGCCGAAGCAGCCCCGCTGTCCTTGCAACGCACTTCCTAATTTATTTCTGATTACTTTGTGATGATCGTTTTGCCGTCGGGTACATCGGGCTTCTTGTCGTTACCTGGGATGTACGGACTCCACGGCTGCGCTCTGACCGGCCCCTTGGTTTTCCACACTACGTTGAACTGACCGTCCCCTTTGACTTCACCGATGAACACCGCCTTGTGCAGATGGTGATTTTTCTCGTCCATCTTCGAGACGATGCCGGACGGCGCAGTAAACGTCTGCCCCGCCATCGCTGCGATGACCTTGTCGG
>JACCZX010000294.1 GCA_013695705.1 Burkholderiaceae bacterium
CTGAGAGGCTGAGCGCGAGTGTGACCCACGCCAGCAAAGCTGTTGCCACGCCGGCGCCGGCGCCGCCCATCGCCGGGATCGGCCCTGCCCCTGACATGAACACCGCGTTGAGCGGAATCTTGAGTGCGAGCGCGAACACGTTGATCATCATCGTGACCTTCGGTCGCGACACCGCCGCGTTCAGCGCGACGAATGCGCGCGAGGCAAGCGCCGCCGGCAATCCGAAGGAGATTGCGTGCAAGTAAGTCGCGGCGACCGACCCCACTTCCATGTTTACACGTGCCAGCTCAAGCCAGGGGTCGGTCGCCAATACGAATGGCAACCCAGCAAGAGCCAGGAATAATGAGAGCCATAGGGCCTGCTGAAAGTCGTCACCGATGGCTCGCCAGCGCTGCGCTCCGAAGTGATGGCCGGCGATCGGCGATAGCGCTTGCAGTACGCCCATGAGCCCGATATAGACGGAAATGTAGATGCTCGAACCGACGGCAACCGCAGCCAGATCGGTCGCCGATAACTGGCCCGCCATGATCGTGTCGATCGTGCCGTTGCCGACCACCGCCAGATTGGCGATAAAAAGCGGCCATGCAAGTTTGAAAAAAGCACGCGTTGAAGTATCTGGGGGCGCTCGATCGCCAGGCTGCATCAACGATCGCGTACCCATACCCGGAACACTTCGTCGTAACGCGCACGACGCGTGAACTCGTACGCGATTTTCCAGTTGCCGAGTAACGGCTCGTCGTCGGCCGGCGTACGCTGGCTGTCGCGCTGAATCGCGACGCGGCACACGAGCGGTGCGGCAAGCTGCGGCCCGAAGCGAATTCCGCCGTGGTAGGCGAGCATCGCTCGGATGCCGATCGGCAGGTGATGCCCCTGCACGCAACTGTCGGCCCCAACGCGCTTGACCTGCTCAGCCAGCACGACTGCGGTTGTTGCGTAAGAGCGCGAATACTCAATCGGTTCGGAATAGATCGATGCAACGACCGTCCAGACCGCGGCGAGCCCGCCCGCTGCCAGAAACGGCCCACGCCAAAGCATCTTCGGCCTCACTTGAGCGCGCCAAAGCGCGAGATAAATCCAGGCCGCGGTGGCAGCGATCGCGATCATTGTTGCGGCGACGGGCGCCCCTGGCTCAAGGCCGGGCACCAGGCGCGCGACCGATTCCGCCATCTTGGGCGGCACACCGCTATTCCAGGCGCCGAAGTACAGCCAGACTGCAATCAGCGCCACTGTGAACAATGCGAGCGAGAACCAGTCGATCGCGTTGTCGGCGGCGCGGCGCAGCGTAGACACGCTGAACGCGCCGAGAACAACCAGCGGCGGCACTGCGGCGATCAACTCGCGATCGCTCGGATCTGCAGCAACCAGCAGCGTGGCAAGCGCACCGAGTGCGAGCAGCAACGGCAACAGCACGTGCGGCCTGCGCCAGAAGTTGCGCCACGAATACAAGGTCCAAAGGGCAAATGGCCATACCGGCCACGTGTACCAACCCACGTTACGCACAAACCACGAAAGATTGGCAATGTCAGGACCGCCGAGCTCGCGCGAATTCCACGCCCACCACGCATCGAAGTAGAGAACGGCTTCTGCAGTGGCTTGGTGCGCCGCAATCGGCCACGTGGCGAACAGCGACGTAGAAATCGCGAGCACCAGTGTCGCCCGCATCAGTCGATGGCTGCCGAACGATAGAAGGAAAATCAGTGATGCGGTCAACAGGAGGCCGGCGGGCAGCAGTCCGCGCGTTAGTGCGATAGCGGCAAGTGCAACCCCCGCGCCGACGGTTCCCTTCCAGGGGTTTTCCAAGGAGATCGCCAACGCAAGCAACAACACAGACACGAACGCGAACAGAGCCGTTTCCGCGACGGTCTCGTGCATTCTCAACACGATGCCGATCGTTGCCAGTAACAGCAACACCGCGATATCGGCCAGCATGCGCCCGTAGTCGCGCGTATTGGCTTCGCCGCCGAACGCAAATGCCACGGGCTGTGCCTCTGGGCGACGCGCGAGCCGGTAGGTCGCGTACCAAAGACTTGTCGTTGCGATCAGAAACCAGATGACGGTGACCAGACGCGCGGCGTCAATGTCGCCCAGGGTGTTGCCGAACAAGCGGATCAACACAGCGCCGATCCAAAAAGGCAGCGGGCCCTCCTCGGGCAATGCTTCTCCTGCCACTGACGGGAGCCACCATGTCTCTGCGGTTCCATTCGCCATGGTCCACATCACGCCAAATGCCGACGCGTCTTCAAGACTCCAAGGGTCGCGTCCGAACAAACCCGGGATGATGTAAGCGGCGAGTAGAACGAACAACATCCAGTGCGGCAGCTTGGCAGCTGCGGCTTCGGTGACGCGAGCGGGCGATGGACGGTGCTCGAAGCTCATTTAATAAAAAAGCAGCCGTAGCTGCAAAAAAAAAGGCAGCTTAGCTGCCTTTGCGCTCGTTTCTGATTGCCCTAGCGTCGACGGGCGTCGGCCTTGGCCTTGGTCGCTTCGGCCGCAGCGGCATTGACCGCCTCGGTCTTAGCCGCGAATTTCTGACGAAATTTTTCGACGCGCCCAGCCTCGACGATTCGCGTCTGCGCACCGGTATAAAACGGATGCGATTCGGATGACGTATCGAGCTTGAACAGCGGGTATGTCTTGCCGTCGATCTCGATCGTTTCGCGCGATTGCAGCGTCGAACGCGTGATCAGTTTGAAGTCGTTCTGCATATCCTGGAAGACAACTTCGCGATACTCGGGGTGTATGCCTTGTTTCATCTGATTGAGCCTTGTACAGCTCCGATATGGCCGCCAGTCGTCGCGCTGAGGCTCGACCACGTACCTGGTTTGGGAGGCGCGGATTATCCGATACGTGTCATTCCAGCGCAAGCGGAGTGTCAGGGATCAGCCACCACGCCGCATCATGTCGAAGAACTCCGCATTGTTCTTCGTAGCTTTCATTTTATCGAGGAGAAATTCCATCGCCTCGATCTCGTCCATGCCATAGAGCAGCTTGCGCAGAATCCAGACTTTTTGCAGGATCTCCGGCTTCAGCAGCAGTTCTTCCTTGCGCGTGCCCGAGCGGTTGACGTTGAGCGCGGGGTAGACACGCTTTTCGGCAAGCCGGCGCTCCATATGAATTTCCATGTTGCCCGTGCCCTTGAATTCTTCATAGATCACATCGTCCATGCGCGAGCCGGTGTCGATCAGCGCGGTCGCAATGATGGTCAATGAGCCGCCTTCTTCGATGTTGCGCGCAGCGCCAAAGAATCGTTTGGGCCTCTGCAGCGCATTGGCGTCGACACCACCGGTTAACACCTTTCCTGACGCCGGTATCACCGTGTTGTAGGCGCGCGCCAGGCGCGTGATCGAATCGAGCAGGATGACGACATCCTTCTTGCTTTCAGCCAGCCGCTTGGCTTTTTCGATCACCATTTCGGCGACCTGAACGTGACGCGTCGCCGGTTCATCAAAGGTCGATGCGACGACTTCGCCGCGCAC
>JACCZX010000300.1 GCA_013695705.1 Burkholderiaceae bacterium
GCGCGCATCGCCGCGACCGCAGCGCCCGCCTCCGTTCCTAAATCCATCACCTCTCCGGTACCAACCAAAAAAACCGCCAAGCGCCGAGCGCGCAAGCCGGGCAGCTAGCCGATGGGTTCCTCGATGACCGGCAACACCGGCGCTGCGTCGAGCGTCTCGATGTTGCCCACCCACCACAATGCGAGCAGCGTCGCGGCGGCAGCGATCCAGCCGATCCAGTGATAATTCTGCAGGGCACCCGACGGCGCGCGCTGAATGATCGCGCCGCTTAACGTTGCCGCGCAGCCCGACCCTATCTGCATCACCGAGCCGTTTAGCGTCATGAATGCAGCGCGCCCGCCGGGCCGCGCAGCGCTGGTGACGACCGCCATCCCCGGGACCATGCGGCCCGAGACGAAAACAAAGAACAGTGTCGCAAGCGCCAATGTCGCGATCAGCGGCAGTGCGGGCGCGTGCGTGATGAACAGGATCGGAACCAGAGAAATCAGCGCAACCCAGCGGTAAACGTTGCGCTTGCCGTCCCGATCGGCCCACCGTCCGAACCAGCGTGCCGAAAAGAAAGTCGCGATGCCGCCCGTCAGGTAAATCAGCGGCAGCTGCGTCTCCGGCAGCCCGATGTTCGACGTCATGTAAAGGCTGATGTAGGGGATCACCGTGAAGCCGGAAATCATCATCAAAAAAGTGAACCCGAAAGCGCGCAGATGATTCGGAAACGTCAGCGTCTGCACGAACTCGCTCCATAAGGCGCGCTCGCGTTGAGCGCCCGGGCCTGCTGCCATGTGTGCGGCACTCGGCAATGTTTGCCGCGCAATTAGCGCGTTGACCGCACCCGACACGGCGACCACGACGAACGCCGCGCGCCAGTTGAACGCGTTTGACAATAGCAATGCCACCGGCACGCCGGCCACCGTCGAAACAGCAAATGAGGTCATCACGATTCCGGTGGCGCGCCCGCGCCGTGCTTCTGGAATCGTGTCGCCGATGATGGTGAAAATAACGCCGTAAAGCACGCCGCCGAAGATGCCGGCGAGCGCGCGTGCGATCAGTAACATCGAAAAGCTCTGTGCACTCGCCGTCACAACCGCCGCGGCGACAAAGCCTACGTAGATCGCGAGCAACAATCTCTTGCGTTCAAAGCGCTCGATCACCACCGCTGCGCCGATACCCGCTACCGCTGCTGAGAACGTGTACGCGGAAATCAGCCACCCGAACTGTTGTGCGCTGAGGTTGAATACACGCGTGAACTGCGGCGCCAACGGCATGATCACCATGAAGTCGAGCACGGTGGTGAACTGGATCGCCGCCAACGTCAACAACATACGACGCTCGCGCGCCAAATCGTGCGCCTGCACTTTCGTTACACCAGGTAGTTCAACGCGAGCCGCCCGCCATCGGGATAAATCGTCGTGCCCGTCATGTACGACGCATCATCGCTGGCAAGAAAGAGCGCAACCCTGGCGATTTCTTCGGGCTCCCCCAGGCGTTGCAAAGGCGTGCGCGACATGATTCGATCGCGTGCCGAGCTGTCGGTCAGCACGGCGGATTTCAGCATGTCTGTTGCGATTGAGCCGGGACCGATGCCCATCACGCGGATTTGATGCGGCGCGAGCGCCAGCGCCATCACTTTCGTCAGCTGATTCAGTCCGCCCTTGCTGACCGTGTAAGCCACCTGATTCGGAATCGCAACCACCGAATTGATGCTCGACATGTTGATGATCACGCCGCGGCCCTGACCGCTGCGCGGTGCCTGCGCAACCATACGGCGTGCAGCCGCTTGCCCGCACAAGAACGCGCCTTTTAGATTGACGCGCAATACACGATCGAAATCATCCTCGGCCAGGTCGAGAAACTCAGCGCCGTGAACAATGCCGGCGTTGTTGAGGAGGATGTCGATTCGCCCGAACCTTTGGACTGCGTGCTCGATCAGCGCTATGCAATCCGCGCGCCGACCGACATCGGCTAGCTTGAAGCTGGCCGCCGCACCAATCTGCTCTGCCGCTACCGCGCCGGCTTCGCTGACATCGGCAATCACGACCTTCGCGCCCTGCTCGGCGAATAATCGCGCGCACGCCAGTCCAATACCCTGCGCTGCGCCAGTCACGACAGCAACGCGTTGATCAAGCCTCATTTCGCCCATCCTTTCGCCCGGCTTCACACTTCGTACAACGGTTAGAATTCGCGCCTGCTACGCAGGTAAGCGGCACGATACGAGGGTCATGTCGAAGCGTTTGTTTTCTGCTCTGTCTTTTGCCATCGCCATCTGGGGCGCGGGAGTAGTCATGCCCGCTGATGCACAGCAATGTTCTGCCCTTCTGAACCACACTTTTCCACGCCTGCAGGACGAGTCGCCGCAGCCGCTGTGCCAGTACCAGGGGCGTGTGCTGCTCGTGGTCAATACTGCCAGCTATTGCGGCTTCACTCCTCAGTACGCCGGGCTCGAGAAGCTGCACGCACAGTATGCCGCGCGCGGTCTGACGGTTCTCGGTTTTCCTTCGGCTGACTTCGGAAATCAGGAAAAAGCGAACAACACGGACATTGCCGATTTTTGCTTCAACACTTACGGCGTCAAGTTCCCGATGTTCGCAAAGTCGTCGGTCACCGGCACAGCGGCCAATCCTTTCTTCACCGCTCTCGCGAAATCGACCGGGCAGCCCCCAAAATGGAACTTCCACAAATATCTGATCGATCGTGACGGCAAAGTGGTTGCTTCATTTGCAAGCGACACAACGCCGCTCGACAAGCGCGTGACGAGCCGGATCGAAACGCTGCTAACGGCGCCGCAGAACTTGAAATGAACGCGCCCGACGACTTGTTTCTGGCCGACGTGCAGTCGGGTGCCGACCGTCGCAACCTCGTTATCCAGCGCGTCGGCATAAAGTCATTGACGCATCCGATTCAGGTGGCGAGCGCGCGCGGACCGCAACCATCGGTCGCTTCGATCGACATGTTCGTGGCGCTGCCTGCCGATCAAAAAGGCACTCACATGTCGCGCTTCGTCGACGTGCTGCAGAATCATCGCGAGCCGCTGTCGATGAGCTCGCTCACGCTTCTGCTCACGCGCATGACCGAGCGACTCGACGCGCAAAGCGGCCAGATTGAAATGCGCATGCCGTTTTTTGTGACCAAGACTGCGCCGGTGTCGGGCGTTGAGAGCCTGATGGATTATCAGCTGACGTTCGCCGCCGAAACCGACGGCCGGACCACTCAATTTCGGCAGAAGGTAGTGGTGCCTGTAACCAGCCTATGCCCTTGCAGCAAAAAGGTTTCGGACTACGGAGCTCACAACCAGCGCTCGCATATTTCGATCGACGCTGAGCTGGCGAGCGAAATAACGGTCGAGGATCAGATCCGCGTTGCCGAAGATGCATCGTCGTGCGAGTTGTGGGGTTTGCTCAAGCGGCCCGATGAAAAGTACGTGACGGAGCGCGCCTACAACAATCCCAAGTTTGTCGAAGACGTTGTGCGCGACGTTGCACTGGCGCTGAACAACGACGCGCGCATTCTGGCCTACACCATCGAAGCCGAGAACTTTGAGTCGATTCACAACCACTCGGCGTACGCGCTGATTCGGAGAGACAGGCGCAGCGAGTCCGCACGATGATCGCGAGAGTCCGTGGCCAGTAACTCCGGGTTTGGCACTGGGGCAATCCAGTAAGGGCTTCGCGGTCCCATTTTGGCGTCGCGCACGCCGTTTGCAATGATGCTCGTACTTTCCTGCCTGGCGCGTCGGTTCTAAGATAAATGCCTGGCCGGATGGGAGCGAAGATTCACGGTGCCGGTCATATACAGTTCACGGAATGACGGCCGGTCGGCGTTCGAAGAACTTTACGAGAAGCTGCCGATGCCCGGCATGCTGATTCTATGCGTCTAGTTTCATACGGCAGGGCAGGTACGCGGAGACTTTAAATGACGCCTTTGCTCTACCCCGACATATTTCGATCGCTCGAGTCGGTCCGCTGGAATCTGGAAACAGATGTGCCATGGGCCGATTTCGACGACAGCTTGCTGTCCCAAGAGCAGGCTCAGACGATAAAGATGAATGCGATCACCGAGTGGTCCGCGTTACCGGCGACCGAGATGTTTTTGCGCGACAACCGTGGGGATTCGGATTTTTCAGCGTTTATGTCGGTTTGGTTTTTTGAGGAGCAGAAGCACGCGCTGGTCCTAATGGAATACCTGCGTCGCTTCCGGCCTGACCTCGTGCCCACGGAGGAGGAACTCCACGCGGTGCGCTTTGAATTCGATCCGGCGCCGCGCCTTGAAACTTTGATGATGCATTTCTGCGGCGAGGTGCGCCTCAACCACTGGTACCGGCGTGCGTCCGAGTGGCACACCGAGCCGGTGATCAAGGCGATCTATCGATTGCTCTCGCAGGACGAGGCGCGCCACGGCGGCGCTTACTTGCGCTACATGAAAAAATCGCTGTCCGAGTTGGGAGATACGGCACGCGCCGCGTTCGCCAAGATCGGAGTGCTAATGGCATCAGCCAAGCGCACCGACAAGGCGCTGCACCCGACCAATCTGCACGTGAATCAATCGCTTTTCCCACATGACACGGTCCAGTCACGCCTGCCCGACCCGGATTGGCTCGAACACTGGCTCGACGTGCAAATAAAGTTCGATAAGGAGTGGGAAACCAAAGTCGTCGAGCGCATCCTGCACAACCTGTCGCTGCTGTTTGAGCGCACCTTCACGTCGGTGCAGGATTTGAACCGCTACCGCAAGGAAATTGCTGCCCGCTTGAAGGCGAGCGGTGCAGCGCCGCAGCCCGCATAGTCAACGGCGCTGAGTTTGAACGCAGCGCACGATTCAATGCCACCGCCCGCTGTGGAGATTCGGCGCAAGAGCATTCTGTCTGCAACAGCTTCCCGCTTGATTGGCGCATTGAACGCCGAGTTGCTCGAGCGATACCCCGAGGACGGAACAACAGATCATTTCAGCTTGGATGCGCGGGAGGTCGAAGATGGCCGAGGCGCGTTTCTGGTCGTCTACAGGCACGGCGCCCCGATCGGCTGCGGGGCGGTGCGCTGCCTCGATGCTGATACAGCCGAGATCAAGCGAATGTTT
Source organism: Burkholderiaceae bacterium (assembly GCA_013695705.1). Lineage (GTDB taxonomy): Bacteria > Pseudomonadota > Gammaproteobacteria > Burkholderiales > Burkholderiaceae_F > JACCZX01. The sequence continues at coordinate 5,068 of JACCZX010000300.1, forward strand.
GTCGAGCTCGATTCGCGCGGTCACAACTTGGGGCAGGTTTTGCTGGCTGCGCTTGAAGCCGAGGCAAAGCAGCTAGGCATTACTCGCCTCGTGCTCGAAACGGGCCCCAGGCAGCCCGAGGCCAATGCCGTCTATCGCCGTGCCGGGTTCGTTCCGATTGCCGCGTTTGGCGAACTTCAGGAGCACCCGTTGAGCACTTTCCTGGGGAAAGCGCTGTAACCGGTTGCCGATCGCGCACTGTTCCTGCGGGTTGTAATTCTGCGGCGCATACCGGATGATCTGGCCGCTGCATAAGACCGATACGAAGAACAACAACCAACGCTCGGTACAGAATTTCTGTCCTCGGTGGCGTCGATAATCAAGTCTGAGCAATATCTACAGATGCGCTTCAAGCAATGATCCCGCGCCACGTTCCACTGGTTGAAACCACGCGTGGCGGCACGACGGAATGTGTGCATTACGGCTCGGTCGCCGTGGTTGACGCCAGCGGACGACTGGTCGCATCGACAGGAGACCCGGACTCTCTTAACTTCACTCGCAGCGCACTGAAGCCGCTGCAGGCGCTGCCCTTCGTCGAAGACGGCGGGCTTGCTCACTACGGCTTTGGCTCGCACGAGATGGCGTTGATGTGCGCCAGCCACAGCGGTGAAGGGATGCACGTTTCCATCGTGCAGCGCATGCTGTCGCGCATGGGAATGGACGAGTCGGCACTTCAGTGCGGCTGCCACGCGCCCAGTTTTTACGCGGCTACCGAGACCACCGCGCCACTGGGCACTGCATGGAGCGCGCTGCATCACAACTGCTCAGGCAAGCACGCCGGTTTTCTCGCCTACTGCCGCATGCACGATCTTCCGACTCGAAATTACCTCGACAGCGGCCACCCATTGCAGCAAAGGATTCGCACCACGGTTGCGCGCTTCGCGCACGGCGATCCGATCGCGCAGGGCATCGACGGCTGCAGCGCACCCAATTTCGCGATGCCGCTGAAACGGCTGGCGCAACTTTATGCACGCATCGCCGCCGAAGACTCGCCCGAAATGCAAACCATCACGTACGCGATGGGCCACCATCCCGACCTGGTATCGGGTACGCGCCGCGCCGATCTTGCGATCATGCAGAGCGGTCGTGGCGACTGGATCAGCAAGGTCGGCGCTGATGGAATGCAGGCGATCGGCGTGCGCTCGCAGGGGCTTGGCATTGCGATCCGGATCGCCGATGGCAACACGCGCGCAGTGCACGCGGCCACAGTAGAGGTGCTGGAGCAACTCGACTTGCTCGACGATTCAAGTGGCACGCCGCTGGCTGCGTACGACTGCCCGCCGATTCGCAACTATCGCGGCATTGAAACCGGCGGCGTGGTGCCCGTATTGAAGCTGATCGGGCATTAGTTCAGGAACGCCTAACTCAAAACGACTTCACCGTTTGAAGTATTGATCGTGGCCGCCAGTCTTTTCGGACCCGGCGCCAGATCAACGGGGCCGAAGATTTTCAACTCACGAAACATCCCCATGATGCCGCTGGTGCCGAGCACCGCCGCCGGATGCGATAGTTCGAGTCGCGTCAACTCGCAGCCACTGTCTTCGAGCACGTCGCACGGATGGCGCACGGTGCCATCGTCGCCCGCAATCCATTGAATCCCTGTGGGTAGCACGCCGCCCCAGGCCAATGCGCCGGTTTCGGGCACCGCAATCTTCCAGTGAAAATCACCACGGCTCATCGTCATGATGTCGCCGAGGTCCGGCACCCGCGCGCATGCGTTGGCGAGCGATTCGCACCGAACCGCCCACGTGACCAGGCGCGGCCCTTTGGACAGCTGTGATTGCATGTCGGCTTCATCGAGCGCAAACCAGCGCGGACGAATCGGCTCGACGCCGGCAGCGTCGACCGCAATCACCTCGAGATAGCAGCGCGCGCCGAGTTTGAGCAAGGCGTTGTGCGTTCCCATTGCAACATGCTGGCCGCCGGGAACCGGGCGCGCTCCAAGCTGTCGGTCAACCCAATTGATGCCGTCATCAAGATCCGAACATGCGATGACGATATGGTCGAGTTCGCTGCGCCTCATCAGTCGATCTGTTTGCCGCCTTGCCGTTGATTCTACGGGTCGCCAAGTAAATCATCGCTTAAGTAAACTGCGCGGCCGTGCGCGGTTGGCGCAACCCTACCGTGATGCTTCCCTCACACAAGCAACAGCTCGTTGGTTTGATCGAAAGCGCTTGCGCGCAGCTTGGCGTAACGGGCATTCCGATCGTGCTCGAGCGGCCGAAGGTCGAAGCGCATGGCGACGTAGCCACCACTGTCGCTTTGCAGATCGCCAAGTCGCAAAAGAAGAATCCGCGTGAAGTAGCGGCTGCGCTCGTCAGCGCCATACGAGCAGATCCTGCAGGCACTGCTTTGATCGACTCCATCGAAATCGCCGGCCCCGGGTTTATAAACCTGCGGCTCGCCGCAGCAGCGAAGCACGAAGTGGTGCAAGCAATCCTGCGCGCAGGCGAGCAGTTCGGCGTGACTGCGGCACACGCCGGAAAAAAGGTGATGATCGAGTTCGTGTCCGCCAATCCGACCGGGCCGCTGCATCTGGGCCACGCGCGTCAGGCCGCACTCGGCGACGCGCTGGGCAATCTGCTGACTGCACAGGGTTGGCAGGTCACCCGCGAGTTCTATTACAACGACGCCGGCGCGCAGATCGCAAACCTGGCGCACTCGGTGCAGACACGCGCGCACCAGCTGCTGGGTCAGAGTATCGAGTTTCCCGAAACCGGGTATCGCGGCGAATACATCGGCGAGATTGCACGCGACTTTCTGGCACGCGCCACGATCGAGCGTGACGGGGTCGAAGTTACCGCCAGCGCCGACGCCGCAGACCTCGACTGCATCGAACGCTTCGCCGTCGCGTACTTGCGCAACGAGCAGGACCGCGACCTCGCAGCGCTCGGCGTGCGCTTCGACAGTTTCTTCCTCGAGTCCTCGCTTTATCGCGACCGCAAGGTCGAGGCCGCGGTAGACGCAATGACCGCTTCGGGCATGACGTACGTGCACGAAGGGGCGCTTTGGCTTAAAACGACCGCGCTCGGCTCGCTGCCCGAGCTAGCGGGTCACGGAGGGCCGTCGACTGACGACAAAGACCGCGTGATGCGCAAATCGGACGGCACCTATACCTACTTCGTACCCGACGTTGCGTACCACCTCACGAAGCTGCAGCGCGGGTACGACAAGGTGATCAACGTACAGGGCAGTGATCACTACGGAACCATCGCACGTGTGCGCGCCGGATTAGTGGCGTCGGCAAAGTCGCTCGGCATTGCGGTTCCTCCCGGCTATCCCGATTACATGCTGCACAAGATGTTACGTGTCACAAAAGGCGCCGAAGAGGTGAAGATGAGCAAACGCGCCGGTACCTACGTCACGCTGCGCGATCTTCTCGATTGGGTCGGTCGTGACGCCGCGCGATTTTTTCTGATCGCGCGCAAACCAGACGCGGAATTTGTGTTTGACGTTGATCTTGCAGTGTCGCAATCCGATGAAAATCCGGTTTACTACGTGCAGTACGCGCACGCGCGTATCTGCTCGGTGTTCGCGCAGGCGCAGGAAAAGGGATTCGCCGTGCCGTCGCCGGCGAGCGGGCCGCCGGCTGATCTTTCGCCGCTGCAGGGTGCGCGCGAATATTCGCTGATGAACCGGCTGGCTGACTATCCGGCAGCGATCGCGGACGCTGCCGGTGAGCTCGCTCCGCATCAGGTGACGTCGTATCTAAAAGAGCTCGCTGCCGACTTTCACGGCTACTACAATGCCGAGCGCGTGCTGGTGGACGATGGCGCAGCGCGTGATGCGCGGTTGCTTTTGCTGCTCGCCGTGCGGCAGGTACTTGCCAATGGATTGAAGCTCATCGGCGTGTCAGCCCCGCAGCGGATGTGAAGGCCCTATACGAAGGACATGTCACGTTGATTCAGGTGCAGCGAAAATTTCAGACAGGCACCACGCTGGTCGGCTTCATCACCGGGCTGGTGCTCGGCCTGGCGATCGCGGTCGCCGTGGCGCTTTTTATCACCAATGCGCCGGTACCGTTCGTCAACAAAGTGAGGCCGGCTGGCGAAACGGTGATTCCGCCGGTTGCGGGCGGCCAACTGCCCGATCCGAACAAGTCGCTGTACACGCAGGCGCCAGCCAAGGCCGTTGCGCCGGAGCCCGCGAAAAGCGATGCCGCGACCGATCCGAAAGCGGCGCCGCCTGCCGAAAAAGGCAGCGTGTTTCCAGTCGAAGATTCGCGCTTCCTGCTGCAGGCCGGTGCATTTCGCACGCCTGATGATGCCGACTCAATGCGAGCTCGCCTGGCATTGCTTGGCTTCGATGCGCGCGTATTTCCTCGCGAACAGGACGGCACGACCTTGTATCGGGTGCGGCTCGGCCCTTACGGCAATCTGGACGATGTCAACCGGATTCGCAAGACGATGGCTGAAAATGGGATCGACGTTCAGCTGGTTCGTCTGAAATGAGCGCCTGAAATAACGGCCGAAACCCCTGTCATCGGCACCGGTCTAACAGCCGTTGCTGTTGCAATACTCATGTTTGCGAAATCGCATTGAACATCTACATTGAACTTCAAAAGTACGGAGAGCAGGAATGTTGACTAATCGTCGTCGATTGTTGATTGCGGTCACCTTGGCGCCGGCCGTCACGCTGGCACAGCAAGCCCGGCCGCTGCAGGAGATGAAGGATTTTCGCCCGGTCACGCCCTCGCAGCCGGTCGAATCCGGCAACAAGATCGAAGTCGTCGAATTTTTCCAGTACTCGTGCCCGCACTGCATGTCGTACGACCCGGTGTTGCAAGACTGGAGAAAGACGCTGCCGGCCGATGTCGAGTACCGCCGTGTGCCGATTTCGTGGGACGAAAAGTCTGTGCCGCACGTTCGCACCTACTACACGCTTGAAGCGCTCGGCAAGACCAATGAGTTGCATTCGAAAATTTTCGAGGCGATTCAGGTCAAGCGAACTTCGATGCTGAAGCCGGAAGAGATCGCCGACTTTGCCGCGGCCAACGGTATCGATCGCAAGCAGTGGCTCGACACCTACAACTCGTTCTCGGTGGGCGCCAAAGCCAACCGCGCTTCGCAAGTATGGAAGGCCTACAGAATCGACGGCACGCCGAGCATGGCAGTCGATGGCAAGTACGTTACCGCCCCATCCATGGTCGGCGGCGCCCAGGCAAGCCTGGCAGTGCTCGATGCGCTGATTCAACGCGCGCGCACAGAACGGAAAAAATAGCGCCAAGTTTTCGTTGCCCTTATCATGCGCCCGCTCGCACGGCCGCCCGAAGGGCGGCCGCCTAACTAGTCACTGCGAGTGCGCGCCTGCTCCAGCCGGTATTGAGCCGGTGCGACGATCGCGTACTGGCAGTGCAGCCTTATGAAAGTATTCATCACAGGCGCCTCCAGCGGCCTCGGCGCTGCGTTGGCGAATGAATTTGCAACCCGTGGCGCCTGCCTCGGCCTGGTCGCGCGACGCCGCGAAGCGCTTGACGCGATAGAAGCGGCCCTGCCGGGCTCGCATCACAAATACGTCGTCGATGTCACCGACAAGGACGCGCTGATCGGCGCAGCGCAGGCGTTCGATTCGGCAGTTGACGGCGCCGACATCGTGATCGCGAATGCCGGCATCTCGATCGGTGTGAAGACCGAATTCTACGAAGACCTCGATCAATTCGCCAAGGTGATCAACACCAACGTGCTCGCGATGGCGACGACTTTTCATCCGTTCATCGCCGGCATGAAGGCGCGGGGTCGCGGAACGCTGGTCGGTATCGCGAGCGTTGCCGGCGTGCGCGGCCTGCCGGGATCCGACGCCTATTGCGCATCCAAGGCGGCCGTGATCGTTTACTGCGAAAGCCTGCGGGTCGAAATGGCGAAATACGGCGTTAGGGTCGTGACGATTTCGCCGGGTTTCATACGCACGGAAATGACGAATCAGAATCCTTATCGCATGCCGTTCCTGATGAACGTCGATGCATTTGCCGAGCGTGCGGCCGACGCGATTGTCGCGGGCGTGCCGTATCGAACCATTCCGTGGCAAATGGGCTGCATCACTACCCTGCTGCGATGGATGCCACGCTGGATCTTCGATCGGCTGATGGCGAATCGCAAACAAAAACCGCGGGCTGTTGAAACAGCCTGAACAGATGAGCGAGGTACCGGCATACATCGATGCCGCCGGGTACGCGCATCAACCAGCCGGCTCCAACGCTCGCATCGTTTCGCTGGTGCCGTCGATCACCGAGCTCCTTTTCGAGCTTGGACTCGGTGCACAAGTGGTCGGTCGTACCGGCTTTTGCATCCACCCGCGCACGCCAGTGCGCAACGTACCGAAGGTCGGCGGCACCAAGGACGTGAGGCTCGACGTTTTGCGCGCGTTGCGGCCAACGCACGTGATCGTCAACGTCGATGAGAACGAATACTCAACCGTCGAAGAGATTCGCAGCGACGTCGCGCAAATCATCGTTACGCATCCAAACGCGCCCGACGACAACGTTGCGCTGTTTCACCTGCTCGGTGGTATTTTTAACGCGCGCGAGCGCGCCGAGCAACTCGCTAGCGAGTTGCGACGCGAGTTGGATGCCTGCAGGGAAATCATATGGCCATGCGAACGCGTGCTTTATCTGATTTGGAAAAAGCCCTGGATGACTGTGGCCGCAGACACCTACATCGCGCGCACGCTGGCATGCGTGGGTTGGCAGGTACCGACTGCGCCGGGCGGCTGGGCGGGCGCTGCGCGCTATCCGGAAGTGCCGGACATCGAAGCCGCGGCACGAGATGTCGACCGTGTGCTTCTGTCATCTGAGCCCTTCATGTTTCGTGAGCGAGATGTTGCCGAGTTGGAAGAACAGCTTGATATGCCGGTGCAGCTGGTCGACGGCGAAATGACAAGCTGGTACGGCAACCGCGCGATTGTCGGGCTGGGCTACCTGCGTCGCATCCGCGGGGCGCTTACGCTGCCCGCAGGGCGGTGAAGCCCCGTTTCAAATCGTCAATCAGGTCGTCAACATCCTCGAGCCCGGCAGAAATGCGAAACAGCCGGCCTTGATACGGAGCTGCAACGATGCTGCGCTCGGGGGACACGGGGATCAGCAAACTCTCGTGGCCGCCCCACGAATAGCCGCGACCGAATAGTTGAACGGCGTCGACCAGCGCTTCGAGTCGCACTCCCCCGGCATTCGGCTGCAACACAATGCCGAACAAGCCGGAGGCGCCGGTCATGTCGCGCTTCCATAGCGCATTGCCCGGGTCGGTTGCCAGCGGCGGATACAGAATTCGCTCGACTTCGGACTGCGCGAGCAGCCATTCGATCAAACGCTCGGCAGTTGCACGGTGCTGACGCAGACGCGCGCCAAGGGACCGCAACCCGCGCAATGCGACATAGGCGTCATCCGGGCTCACAGTCAGCCCGAAAGTAAACACCGTTTCGCGCAGCCGCGGCCAGGATGCTGCGTTGCACGTCACCGTGCCCATCAACATATCGGAGTGGCCGCAGATGTATTTGGTGGCCGCGTGCACACTGATGTCGACACCGCAGCGAAGCGGCTGAAAGTAAAGCGGCGTCGCCCACGTGTTGTCGATGCCGGTTGCGACGCCGCGCTTACGTGCCAGTTCGGCCAGCGCCGGCACATCCTGCATCTCGAACGTCAGCGACCCAGGGGATTCAAGCCAGAGCAGGCGCGTGTTGGGGCGAAACAGCGCTTCGATTTCGCGCCCTGCTGTTGCGGAATAAAAACTGCATTGCACGCCGTAGCGTGGCAAAACATCAATACAAAAGCGGCGTGTGGGGCCGTAGGCGGAATCCGAAACGAGCACATGATCACCGCTGCGCAGCATGGCCATCATCGCCATCGTGCACGCGGCCAGACCGGAAGGCACAGCCCAGCTTCTGTGACCGCATTCGAGTTCGCTCATCAGATCGAATAAAGCGTGGTGCGTCGGGGTGCCGAACATTCCATAGTTGACCGGCCCGGGTTCATCGCTGCGATAGCGGCGCGAGCGCTCCTTCATGTCCGCCACGTTCGCATGCAACACGGTCGAGCCGCGCACGATCGGCGGATTGACGAAGTCGTGACCGGCCACCGCGGCCTTGCCGCCATGGGTCAGCAGCGTTTCCCGCCGTCTTTGCGGCCGCTTTGCAGACTCGTCTTTCGCCATTGCCGATTCGATCCTTTCTCTCGTGGCTGGATTCTTGCATGCGACGCGCCGTTCACCGCTATCCTCCGCGCCTGATGAAAATCCAGCGACTCGTGCTTCCGGTCTTCGCGACCGTCGTTTTGGCTGTGCTTGCCACGCTGCTGGTTTTGAATCTGCGCAGCGAAAAGAAGATCGACGTGCGGCCGACGCACCTCTACGCAGTGGCCGATCAGCAGTTTCTGCGCACGATGAGTGTCCTGCTCGGCCCTCCGCTGATCGAAGGCAATCGCGTCGATACGCTGCTAAATGGCGACCAGATTTTTCCTTCGATGCTGGAAGCGATCGCCGGCGCCAAACAAACCATCGATTTCGAAACGTACATTTACTGGTCAGGCGAAATTGGCAAGCGCTTTGCCGCCGCGCTTTCCGAGCGGGCGCGTGCGGGCGTCAACGTCAATGTGCTGGTCGACTGGGTCGGCAGCCAGAAGATGGATGAGGATTCGATCAAGGCGATGACGGACGCCGGCGTCGACTTCCGAAAGTATCGGCCGCTGCGCTGGTACAGCCTCGGGCGCGTTAACAATCGCACCCACCGCAAGCTGCTGGTGGTCGATGGCCACATCGGATTTACCGGCGGAGTCGGTATCGCAGACAACTGGACCGGCAACGCGCAAGATCCCGAGCACTGGCGCGACAATCACTATCGCCTGGAAGGCCCCGCGGTGGCGCAGATGCAGGCCGCGTTCACGGATAACTGGACCAAGGTGAGCGGCTGGGTGCTGCATGGCCATCAGTACTTCCCTGCTCAGCAAACGCCCGGCAAGCAGTACGCGCAGGTGTTTCAAAGCTCGAGCCAGGGCGGCTCGGAAAGCATGCACCTGATGTATTTGCTGTCGATCGCCGCGGCGACGAAAACGATCGATCTGGCAATGGCGTACTTCGTGCCGGATGAAGTTACCAACGGTGCGCTGGTAAACGCGATGAAGCGCGGCGTGCGGTTGCGGCTGATTCTGCCCGGCAAACACAACGATACCGATTTAGTACGCAACGCGTCCCGCGCCGGCTGGGGACCACTGTTGCAGGCCGGTGCACTGATTCACGAATATCAGCCGACGACGTATCACGTCAAGCTGCTGATCGTCGACGGCGTGTGGTCGTCGGTCGGGTCGACCAATTTTGACGCGCGCTCGTTCCGCTTGAACGACGAAGCCAACCTGAATGTTCATGACGCCGACTTCGCGCGCGTGCAGACTGAGACGTTCGAGACAGATCTGAAGCAGGCGCAACGCATTACCTACGAGCAATGGGAAGCGCGTCCGTGGCACGAAAAACTGAAGGAACGCGGCGCTGCGCTGTTTTCTTCGCAGCTATAAGGCAGCGTTGAAGTGATAGACACCCGCGTCGTCGCGCCGCTCGAGCTTGCCTTGGTACCAAAGCGCGTGCAGATGCGCGAGTGATTCGCCGAGAGCGAACGTCATCTGGTGCAGATCGAGGTTGCGCTTGAATAGCACCGGTACGATGCTCGCTGCGGTCTGCGGCGTCTCGCACGCGGCGAGCACCTCCGCGTATCGCTCCGCGTGATGACGCTGCTGTTGCGCGATCCTTTGATGCAGCCCGATAAACGGCTTGCCGTGCGACGGCAGCACCAGCGTGTCTGCCGGTAGCAGCAACAGCCGCTCGAGCGAATCCAGATAGCGCGGCAGCGGATCGGCGTCGGGTTCCAGGTCGAACACGCTGACGTTGGTCGAGATGCGCGGCAGCACCATGTCGCCGGCGACCAGCAGCCGATCTTCTTCGCCGCTGTTTTCACAATACAGCGAAGCGTGCTCCGGCGCATGGCCGAAGCCGACGATGATGCGAAAGATGCGCTTGGCGTGCGCCGGGCCGATCGCGATCTGATCGCCTTCATAGATGCGATGAAAGCTCGTTGGCACTGCGGGGACCATCCCCGGGTAATAGCCCGAGGCGCGCTCGCGAACCTGCTGCAGCGCCGCGCCGTCGCCCAAGCCGTTGCGCGCGAAATGACGCGCGGCCGATTCGCCGCTGATGTTGTCGCCCCCTCCGGCTGACAGGTAGCGGCCGAATGCGTATTCGGTCGCGGTCATCCACAGCGGCGCAGTCCAGCGCTGCCGATCACCGCCGGCGGTCAACCAGTGCGCCAGGCCAAAGTGATCCGGATGAAAGTGCGTGCAGACCACACGCAATACAGGCTTGCCTGCAAATGCGCCGTCGAACAGTTGTTCCCACGCCTGCTTCGTGGCTGTGCTGGTGATTCCGCAATCGATCAGCGTGTAGCCGGCGCGGCCTTCGATCTCATCGTCCAGCACCCAAAGATTGATGTGATCGAGCGCGAACGGCAGCGGCATGCGCACCCAGTGCACGCCGGGTCGCAACGTCAGCCACGTGCCGCGGTCTGGAGCGTCGGCCCACGGATATTGAAGCTCGTGTTCATTCGGGTTCACTGTGGTTCCGTTCCATCTCACGCGCCGGCGGCAAGCAGCGCCAACACGCCTTCGCCGTAGCTTGCCAGCTTCTTTTCGCCGATGCCTGAAATGCCGCGCAATTGATGCAGCGATGTCGGCCGCATCTGCGCGATCGCACGCAGCGTGCCGTCGTGAAACACCACAAAGGCCGGCAGGCCGTGTTCCTTCGCGACTTCGGCGCGCCAGACGCGCAGCCTTTCAAACAGCGGATCGTGATCGCCCGCCGCCGCGCTGCTCGCCCGTTGCTTTGTTTTGCGCCGGCGCGGCTCGGCGGTCTGCTGCCTGAGCTCGATCGTGCGTTCGCCGCGCAGCACCGCGCGGCTCGCTTCGGTCAGGCGCAGCACATTGAAGGTCGAATGATCGACCTCGACGATGTGTTGCGCGACCAGGTGCCGCAGCAACAGACGCCACTCGGCTTCCGACAGCTCGGTGCCGATGCCGAACGTCGAAAGTCGCTCGTGACCAAACTTCGCCACCTTCTCTGTTTGCTTGCCGCGCAACACGTCGATGATATGAGTAGCGGCGAAGCCAAAGCCGGTGCCGCGTTCGCAGCGGTAAATGCACGACAACAATTTGCGCGCGGCCTCGGTCGCGTCGGCGCGCTGCGGCGGCGACAGGCAGTTGTCGCAGTTGCCGCAAGGCTGGCTCGACTCGCCGAAATACGCCAGCAGTCTTACGCGCCGGCAATCCGCCGCTTCCGCCAGGCCGAGCATCGCGTCGAGCTTCGCTCCGCACAGTCGCTTGTATAGCGCATCAGCGTCCGACATTTC
>JACCZX010000337.1 GCA_013695705.1 Burkholderiaceae bacterium
GCCCCCCAGGCCTTGCGGCCCGACGCCGAGCGAGTTCACAGCCGCGCCCAGCGCCGTTTCGAGCTTCGCGCCCTCCGCATCGCTGCACACCGAGCCCAGGGCGCGCACCGCGGCGCGCTTGGCGAGATGCACACACAGATCTGCCGTGCCGCCAATGCCGACGCCGACGATAGTTGGCGGACACGTCCTGCCGCCGGCATCCAGTACGCAGTCGATCACGAACGTCTTGATCGCATCGACGCCGTCGGCAGGAATCGCCATCTTTAAAAACGAATTGTTCTCCGAGCCCGAGCCCTTCGGAATCATTTCGATCGACAACGTATCGCTGGCGTCGAAATCGACGTGCAGCACCGGCACTTCAGCTCCGCACGAGCTCTGTTCGTTGACACGCGTGATCGGATGCACGACCGACGAGCGAAACGGATGTTCGCGCGTTGCGCGCTCACAGCCCCGCCGAATCGCCTGCTTCAATAGCGCGCCGTCGACTACAACCCCGCTGCCGATCGTCACGTTGTAGATCGGAATGCCGGTGTCCTGACATAACAGGTTGTCGGTGCGCTCTGCCACGGTGATGTTGGACAGCATCGTGCCAAGTACCCGCTGACCGGTGGCGTCGGTCTCGCTTGCCGCCAGACGCGCAAACCCCGCCTTTACGTCCGGCGGCAACTGTTTGAGCGCGCGCACGTACAGTTCCTTGGCAACCGTTTCGACTTGCGCGAGATCGATTTCAAGCATGGATAGCGATCGTCGCACGGCGCGCACGCCGGCCCTGTAGCCACCAGACCATCAAAACAAGTAATACTCCCGGCACATAGAACCAGTGCGCGCTCAATCGCTCGTTGGGCACTTTGACCACGACAATATCGAACCCTTGCTCGATCCGTGCCTTGGCTGCGCGGCTGCCAAAGCGCACTGTGCTGACCTGCATTTGCTCACCCAACCCGCTGACACCAAGTCCGGCCTCAGCCAGCCGCTTTTGAGCGCCGACAGCCGCATTGCTGCCATCGCCAATTTTGGGTCCAAGCTGCACCGCGACCGTCTTGTTCAGATTGTCGCCCTCGAGCGACTGTCCGCGGATCACGAAGACGAGCCGATCACCTTCGTCGAGGGCGCCGGCGATTTCATAAAGCCTCGAAGCGGGCGCATCGGTGTATTCGGGCGCGATGCGATCGGCAAACCAGTCGGGACGAAACAAGATGAATGTGGCAATCAGCAACAGCACGATCTCCCACCAGCGGCATTTGAATCGAAACCAGCCGAGAGTGGCTGCAGCGAACGTCAAGGAAGCGATTGTGGCAGTCACTGCAACCAGCACCGCTTCGGGCCACCCGTGGATATCAATCAGCAGTAGCGCCGGATTAAAGATCCAGATGAGGGGCAGCAGCACGGTGCGCGTGGCGTATATGGAACCTTGAATGCCGACCTGGATAGGATCTTCTTTCGCGATCGCTGCCGCAGCGAAACTTGCGAGTCCCACCGGCGGCGTGATATCGCCCATGATCCCGTAATAAAACACGAACAGGTGCACGGCGATCAGCGGAATCACCAAGCCTGATTGCGCGCCGAGCTCGACGATCACCGGCGCCATCAACGTCGCGACCAGAATGTAGTTGGCGGTCGTGGGCACGCCCATGCCCAGCACCAGGCACACACACGCGGTGAAGACCAGCATCACCAGCACGTTGCCGCCCGAAACAAACTCGACGAAGTCCGTCATGCGCAGGCCCAGGCCGGTCAGCGTGACTGCGCCGACGATCAATCCTGCGCAGCCTGTCGCTACCGCAATGCCGATCATGTTGCGTGCGCCGTCGTTACAACCGTGAACCACATCGCCAACACCGCGCGCAAACTCGCCGACAAAACTTTTTTTGCCGCGGAATAATTCAATCAGCGGTCGCTGCGTCGTCATCAAGATCACTTGCGCAACGATGGCCCAGAACGCCGAGAGTCCGGGCGAGAGTTCCTCTACCATCAGACACCACAGCAATACGCCGATCGGAATCAGAAAGTGCAGGCCGGCTTTAACCGTGGGCCAGGCGGGTGGCAGCACCGGGTTGTTGACATCGATATCGAGAGGCAGATCGGGTTCACGCGCAGCGACCCACGCGCTGTAGACGTACAGCGCGACCAGAAGCGCGCCGAGAACCCACGGTGCCGCCGGACCAAAGACCGCTTGCGCGCCAACAGCGACGTAGTAGATTGCACCGCACACCGCAACGGTGCCTGCGAGGCCGAGCCCCCACGAAAGCAGCGCCGCGCTTGCAGCGCGCTCGCGCACCTTGGCCATCGGCTTCATGCCAAGCCGCATCGCCTCAATATGCACGATGTAGAAAAGAGCGATGTAACTGATGACCGCCGGCAAAAATGCATGCCGGATGATTTCCGAGTACGGAATGCCGACGTATTCGACCATTAAGAACGCAGCGGCACCCATCACGGGCGGCATGATTTGCCCATTTACCGAAGATGACGTCTCGATGGCGGCAGCCTTGACGCCGCCATAGCCGGCCTTCTTCATCAGCGGGATGGTGAAAATGCCGCCCGATACGACGTTGCTGACCGACGAACCCGATATCAACCCGTTGAGCGCGGATGAAACCACAGCGACCTTGGCCGGACCGCCGCGCATATGGCCGAGCAACGCGAAGCTCACCTGCATCATGTAATTGCCGCCACCTGCGCGGTCAAGCAGCGTGCCAAACAGCACGAACACGAAAATGAACGCTACCGAAACGCCGAGCGCGATGCCGAACACGCCCTCGGTCAACAGCCACATGTGCGAGACCATGCGCGAAACGGAAGCGCCCTTGTGCGCGATGATGTCGGGCAGATAGGCACCGAACAGCACATAGCCAAGAAAAATTGTTGCCAGTATCGCCATCGGCAACCCGACTGCGCGTCGCGTCGCTTCCAGCAATAACGCGATGCCGGTGACGCCGACGACGACATCAAACTGCGTCGGTGCGGCGGGACGCGTGGCCAATTCGTTATAAAAAAGATAGAGATAAGCGGCGGTGAAAGCGCCTGCGAAAGCGAACAGCCAGTCGAGCGCCGGCACATGATCGCGCGGCGATCGCCGACTTGCGGGAAACGCCAGAAATGCGAGGAACAGTCCAGCCGCCAGATGAATCGATCGCGCTTCGGTGTCGTTGAACACGCCAAAACGCAAAGAGAAGGGCAGCGGCGATGCGTACCACAGCTGAAACGCCACCCACGCCAGGCCGACGACGAGCATGACCTTGCCGTGAATACCGGAATTGAGGCGGCCGCCAAGATCAGCGTCGACGACCAACTGTTTGACGCGATCGTCTTCACCCAGCGGCATTTCCGCGGTCGGCGCAAGCGGGTGGTCCGCGTGTTGGCTCATCAGCACTTCCGCCACGGAAAAAAACGGGCGGTTACACCGCCCGTTGTCGCTATTGCAGACACTGACATGCGATGGCTATTTCAGCAAACCTTTTTCTTTGTAGTAGCGCACCGCGCCTTCATGCAACGGCGCCGATAGTCCGTTTTTAATCATGTCTTCCGGCTTCAGGTTGGCCAGCGCTGGATGCAGTTTCTTGAACTCATCCAGATTTTCGAACACCGCGCGCGTGAACGCATACACAACGTCGGCCGGTACCTTGGCCGACGACACAACGGTCGCCTGCACACCGAACGTTGTGGTCGGATTTGCATTGCCTGGATAAAGGCCGCCGGGGATCGTCGCCACCGCGTAATACGGTTTTTCCTTGACCAGCTTGTCGACCGCCGGGCCGGTCAATGAAACCAGCTTGGCGCCGCAGATCGTGGTCGGATCCTGAATGTTGGCCGAAGGATGGCCCACGCCGTAGAAAAATCCGTCGATCTTGCCGTCACACAAGGCAGAGCCATGCTCATCGGGACGCAGCTCAGAGGCAAGCGAAAAGTCCGCCATCTTCCAGCCCATCGCGGCGAGCAGCTCTTCCATCGACGAGCGCGTGCCCGACCCCGGATTGCCGACGTTGAGCCGCTTGCCCTTGAAGTCCTCGAACTTGGAAATGTTCGACTCCTTGCGCGCTACGACTGTGAAAGGCTCGGGGTGCAACGCAAACACCGCGCGCAGATCGCCGACCGCACCGTCCTTCTGAAAACCGCCGAGGCCTTTCATCGCCTGGAACTGCACATCCGACTGTGCTACGCCGAACTCAAGCTCGCCCGACTTCAGCAAATTCACGTTGGCGACCGAGCCGCCAGTCGATTCGACCGAGCAACGCAATCCATGCTTGGCTCGATCGCGATTAACCAGCCGGCAGATCGCGCCGCCCGCCGGGTAGTACACGCCGGTGACTCCGCCGGTGCCGACTGTGATAAAGCGCTGCTGCTGCGCGCTTGCCACGCCCGGCAGCAGCGCAGTGGTCGCGAAGGCCGCGGCAAACGCTGCTGTACATACTGAAATTCCGAACTTCATTGTCATTCTCCTTCTCCTTGGTTCCCGGACACGACCAGCCACCTTACTCGGGCGCCGAACCGCGCGCAAGGCAGGGGCAACGCGCAGTTGACGACGCTCAAAGCGGCTCGATTGCGAGGTCGACCGCCCGCTGCAGCCGCTCAACCAGCAAATCGAGCTCGTCGTCTGTGATGATGAACGGCGGCGCGAGCAGTACATGATCACCGTGCACACCGTCGATCGTTCCGCCCATCGCGTAGCACATCAAGCCAGCATCGAGTGCGGCCTTTTTTACTTTCGCGTGCATTCTGAGCGCGGGGTCAAACGGTGCTTTGCCTGCACGCTCTGACACCAGCTCGATCGCCAGAAACAGTCCGCGTCCGCGCACATCGCCCACATGCGGATGCGCGCCGAACGCATCGCTGAGCCGGGCGCGCAGCCGTTCGCCCTGCGTTGCGCAGCGCTCGACCAGCCGATCGCGTTGCAGCACCTGTTGAACCGCGAGCGCCGCGGCACACGCTACCGGGTGACCAATGTAGGTGTGGCCGTGCTGAAAAAATCCGGAGCCTGCACTGATGGCGTCAATCACTTTTCCGCCGATCAGCACCGCGCCGATTGGTTGATAACCGCCGCCCAGCCCTTTGGCAATCGCCATCAAGTCTGGTGCCACGTCTTCCTGTTCGCATGCGTGCAGCGTGCCGGTGCGGCCCATGCCGCACATCACCTCATCAAGGACAAGCAGCATGCCGTGGTGATCGCAGATTTCACGCACTCGCTTGAAGTAGCCCGGCGGCGCGGTCAGCGCGCCGCTCGTGGCGCCGCCGACGGTCTCGGCAACGAACGCGATGACTTTCTCGCCGCCGATGCGATCGACAGCTTCTTCAAATTCTTGCGCAAGACGCTCACCATAGTGCTGCGGCGACTCGTCGTCGCGCTGATCGCGATACGCGTACGTCGGCGCGACGTGCTCGACGTCGATCAGCAGCGGTGCGAATTGCCGTCGCCGCCATTGATTGCCGCCGACGGCCAGCGCGCCCAGTGTGTTGCCGTGATAACTATTCCTGCGAGCAATGAAGCGCGCACGCTGCGGCTCGCCTCGTTCAACAAAGTATTGACGCGCAAGCTTCAGCGCCGCCTCGACTGCCTCCGAGCCGCCCGACACCAGATAGGCGTGCGAGACTCCAGCGGGCGCTGATGCGATCAAAGAATCGGCCAAGCGCTCGGCCACTTCGGTCGAGAAAAAACTGGTGTGTGCATACGCGATGCGATCGATCTGCGCGTGCATCGCAGCCAGCACGTCGGGATGACCGTGCCCGAGGCATGACACCGCGGCGCCGCCCGAGCCGTCGAGGTAGCGCTTGCCAGCCTGATCAATGATCCAGCAGCCCTGCGCACTCGCGGCAATCGGATAATTGCCGCGCAGCTGGCGATGCAACAGATGCGACTCGGAATGCATTACTGCGCCCACATTCAGCGAACACCACGCGTCGAGGAACGTAAGCATCGTAGCGCGGGACCGTCGTTGACGTTAAGCCACGACGGCGCGGCTGGAACGAAGATGTGAAATCCGGGCGTAATCGCCTCAAGGTTGTCGAGGCTGGCGAGAGTGAAGTCGATTTCTCCGGGCTGATGTTCAACATGCATCGTCAGAGGCGACCCGCAGCGTTGGCAATTACCAAGCGCCAAATGACGATGAGCGGAACATCGCCACCGTCTCGGCGTTCACTAATCTGATGGGTGTCACCGCCTGCATGCAGGCACGTTAGTTGAGCCGATAGAGATAGGGCCTGACATCGATTGTGGGAGCGCGCCCTGCAACTGCATCGCATATCAAACGGGCGCTGCCGGCGGCCAGAGTCCACCCAAGCGCGCCGTGGCCCACGCTCAGATACAAGTTGGTCATTGGCGTACGGCCGATGATTGGCCGACCGCTCGGGGTCGCCGGACGCTGGCCGGCCCATGGCCGAACGTCGCCATCGATAACCGAGTAGCCGAGCACCTCTCGCGCCGCATCGAGCAACGCGCTGATGCGTGCAGGGGGAATCGAATTATCTGTCGCTCCGATTTCGACGAAACCTGCGACTCGCACGCGATCTCCGAGCGGGGCGAACACGACCTTGCGCCGAGCGTCAGTGATCGACGCTTGGAGTGGCGCCATCGCGCCGACCGGTTTTACAGTAATCGAATACCCCTTCAACGGATAAATCGGCAGCATCAGTCCCGCACTTGCACCGAGCTCTCTTGCGCCGATCCCGGCAGCCAGCAGATAGGCATCCGCGCGCAGCGACCCCTGATCCGTGATCAATGCGCGCACGGCGGATTCTCCAGCGCGCGGTTCGACGTCGAATCCGCGTACGGTTCGATTCAATTGCAGATCACCTCCGCGCTGCACGATCCGCTGCGCCAGTTGAGCGCAAAACTCGCCGCAGTCCGCTGCCGCGTCACTCCCCGTCCAGACGCCGCCTGCAATCCGCTCCTCGTACGGCTCAAGCGCGGGCTCCTGCGCGATGCACTCGGCGCGCGTCAATACCGTCTGCTTGGTGCCGAGCCCTGACTGATACAGAACCTGCGCCTGCGCCGAGGCGAGTGAACGCACATCCGGATAAACAACGAGCTTGCCGCCGCGTGTAAAGTGGCAGTCGATCCCTTCACCCTCGATTAGCGGTTCGATAAATTCACGCGAAAGCTCGGCGAGCTTGAGCAAACCAGCGGTCGTTGCGCGCGCGTCGGCAACGTTGGCGTGGCGAAGAAATTCAACCGCCCAGCGCCATTGGACTGGATCAGCACGAAAATGCAGTTTCAAAGGCGAGTCCCGCGTCAGAAAGAGGCTCGGCAGGCGCGGCGGTACTGAGGCATCGGCCAGCGGTGCAACAAACGCGTAGGACAACTGCGCGCCGTTGGCCGCGCTCGCTCCCTGACCGACGCCGTTATCACGCTCGATGATGGTGACGTTATGGCCTTCGCTTTGCAGAAAGTAGGCCGCGGTAAGACCGATAACACCGGCGCCGATGACACAAATGTGCATCCGGCAAGTTTAGTGAACCCACATGCGCTCGATGAATAAAAAAAGAGCGCGAAGAATCGCGCTCAATGGCTACTGCCGGGAGAATTATTTGGCGGGCGGCGTTCTGGTTACCGTGGTGTTCAACGTGCCATCAGGATTGCGGCTGCGATCGACTGTGGTCACACCACCCTTGGGTCCAACAACGGTCCTGTCCAACGCACCATCGGCACCGCGTGAGCGATCGACCGTGGTCACGCCACCCTTCGGCCCGACGACGGTTTTGTCCAACGCACCATCCGCGCCGCGCGAGCGGTCGACTGTCGTCACTGCGCCCTTGCGGCCGACGCGCGTTGCATCGACAGCGCCGTCAGCACCCCGCGAGCGGTCCACGGTCACGGTTCCTCGCGGGCCGGTGACCGTCTTGTCGACGGTGCCATCGGCGCTGCGCGTACGGTCAACAGTAGTAACGCGGCCCTTCGGGCCGGTGATCACTGCGTCTGTTGCGCCACTGGCATCCTTGAAGCGGTTGACGGTCGTAACGCCACCTTTGCGGCCCGTGCGCGTCGCATCCACCGCACCATCGGCGCCACGACTGCGTTGAACGCTGGTCGTGCTGCCTTGGGCGTCGGCGTGCGATGCGGCCAGTGTCAACGTGCCGGCTACCGCCAACGTGATCAATCGAAAATCGCTGAATTGCTTAAGAATATTGTTCATCTCTCACTCCGGTTCGTTATCGATGTTTGACCAGGCGCCTGAGACGCCTTTACGGTTAACGAAGCCTAACTGCCGCAGTCGACCGCTGTCTCTTGCCGAAGTGCGAGCAATGTTGCTAGATGTAAGCGCGCCGCGATGGTCTACGCAGCAAGAAAACGGTTACTGCCGATAAGACGACAAACCAGATCAGCGACCAATCCGCAATCGTCAGTCCGAGCAGGGTCCAGGCGGCCTCCGAACAATCTCCACTGCCGCGAAAAACCATCGGCAACACGTCGGTCAAAGGAAAACTTTCCAGCATCGTCTCCAAACCAGGGCCGCACGACATCACCTGCGGGTTCATCTGCAGCCACACGTGGCGGCCCGCGACACCGGCACCCACCAGCGCCGACAGCAACACGAGCACGCCAAACCAACGAGCGCCGCCGCGCGGAGCGCGCCAGGCAGCCAGCAGCGCGAAGATGCCTACCGCGAAGTACGCCATGCGCTGAAATATGCACAGCGGGCAAGGCGCTAGCCCAACGAAGTGCTGCAGCACTAGCGCAACACCGATCAGCGCGAACGAAACCACTGCGATGCCGGTGTACGGAGTGCGATCGCCGCGAATAAATGAATTCATCGCACTTCA
Organism: Burkholderiaceae bacterium; assembly: GCA_013695705.1. Lineage (GTDB taxonomy): Bacteria > Pseudomonadota > Gammaproteobacteria > Burkholderiales > Burkholderiaceae_F > JACCZX01. Next base: position 8,755 of record JACCZX010000337.1, read on the forward strand.
AACATCAGCGACGTGAAATCACTTTCCCAACCACCTGCGGGCTTGGCTGCGGCACGTAACTCAGTGCCCCGCAACAGCCAGCGCCCGCTGCGAGTCAGCTTGAATACGGTACGGCCGGCGGCGTCGGTTTTCTTGAATGTCCGATTGGTGCCGCCCTCGTGCACGATGCCCAGCGAAAACTCGGCCAGCGGCGAGCCGTTTTTGAGCACACGCACCGGAAATTCGTCGCCCGTCTGCAAAGCGGTTGGATCTTTTTCCGGCACTATTTCAAGCGCCATGCCGACCGGCTCGCTCCACGAGCGGTCCGATTTGGGCCGCCCCACCCGCACGAACGTCTTGGCGTGCTTGGTGTAAACCTCGCGCCAGGGCTTGCCGCCCTTTGCCGATTCCCATGGCTGGCGCAGCGATGCCGGCGCGTCTATCTCGGCTAAATAATGCCGGACCTCTTTTGGCTTCAAGTCAACACCCTTGGGCGCCAGCGAGATCCAAAGAGTCGCAACGCCGGGCTCAGATAATGGCGTGCGAAGCTCAAGCGATTTTTTTTCAGGCGCACGGTCCTTGATATCGACTGTGCGCCCGTTTAATCGCATTCGAGCAGATTCGATCCGCTCCTGCTTTATGGCCGTCTCATGCGTTGCGAATTTAGCCCCGCTGGTCAAATCGAGCTGAGCAATCGTGCCGGGCAGCACCGCAACGCGACGCGGCTGCAGCCACGTGTCGTGGGCCCGCGCCGGGAACGCGGCCAAACACAAAACCAAGCAGGTAACGGCGAGCGAGCGCAGCGCGCATTTCGAGATTGGTTCAGTCGTGGTGCGGGGTTTCATGATTCGACACTTCGAGCGCACTTTGCGGCGGCGCATTGTAGGCGCGGGCACGACCTGCGCTAAGGCGTAATCCCGTAAAACCATGTCGCCGGTGTAAACGCGCGGCACTGGCCTCACGAATAGACAAAACAAACGCTCAGCTCGCTGCGCGCACGCGACGCAGACTTCAACTTGTATCAATAGTCCGAGTCTGCTATCTTTACCATCCAGGTAGATGGTTTATGGATGGCTAGAAATGGCGGCCGAGTCGGTCAAACAATCAGATTCTGAAAAAATCACGATCAACGTTGGCTACGTCGATCTTGGGCATATCGACCTGCTGGTGCGCGAAGGGTTCTATTCGAACCGCACCGACCTGATACGCACCGCGATTCGCAATCAGATCTCTTCGCACGCCGACACGCTGCGGCAGACCGTCAGCCGGCGCAGTCTCGTGCTCGGAATTCATCACTATTCGCGCATCGATCTGGAAGCCGCGCGCGCACGCGGCGAGCGGCTGCAAATTCAGGTGCTCGGCCTGGCCAGCATTGCCGACGACGTTTCACCTGCGCTTGCATTGAAGACGATCGAGTCGGTCGTTGTGCTCGGCTCCTTGCATGCAAGCGCCGGTGTCAAGCGCGCGCTTGCTGCTCGAATCAAATAACACGGAGGACGCTTGAAAGTAGATAAGGCAAACATCGAGGCAATGCGAGACGCCATGCGTCAGGCGACGCAGCTGATTCGTTCGCGCGGCCCCATTGCAGCAACCAAGTTCATTCAGAACCTGTTTCGCTCAGGGCCGTTGACTGCAGACATTCCTCGAGCGAACAGCGCCGAGCAGTTCGTAGAAGTGCTGGACCCGCTTCCTGCGCGTGAACCGCAAGTGCCTGAGCCGCCGGCGACGTTGCCGCAGGATTCGGGTCAATTTGTCAGCAAGCGGTTTTCCTCGGCAGTCGGCAGCCGCAACTACAAACTTTACGTACCCTCGAGATACGCCAGCACGCCGCTGCCGTTGATCGTCATGCTGCACGGCTGCACGCAGGACCCGGACGACTTTTCGATCGGCACCCGGGCCAATCGGTGGGCCGAGAGCAAGCAGGTGATGGTCGCGTATCCAGAACAAATTCAACGCGCTAACGCACACCGTTGCTGGAACTGGTTTCGTCCGCTCGATCAGCACGCGGATCGAGGCGAACCCGCCATCATTGCGGGCATAACGCAGCAGGTGCTTGGTGAATATCGGATCGACCCGACTCGCGTGTACGTCGCGGGGCTATCCGCGGGCGGCGCGATGGCGGCCATCATGGGCCGGGCCTATCCCGACTTGTTCGCGGCGATAGGCGTTCACTCAGGACTGCCGGTCGGCGTTGCACGTGACGTGCACTCGGCGCTTGCGTTGATGAAAACAGGCCGGTTGCGCCACGCCGCACGCGCGGATGCAGCGGCGACGACTCCGGGCCGCGCTGTTCCGACCATTGTGTTGCATGGCGACGCCGATCAGACAGTCAATCCGGCAAACGCCGATCGATTGATCGAAAATGCCGTTGAAGATTTTCGGAAGATGAACCCGAGTGCGCCCTTGCAATCAGCCGTGCAGGCGGTCGAGGCGAGGCCCGGAGCTCACGGTTATCGCCGCACTATCTACACGGCGGGAAATACCGCTGGCGTCATCGAGCAGTTGGAAATTCATGGGGCCGGCCATGCGTGGTCCGGGGGCGATGCCGACGGATCCTATACCGATGTACAAGGCCCTGACGCGACGTACTTGATGCTCGAATTTTTTAATCGACACGTCATGCCGGCGGATCAGCGCTGACCGGCGCACTGGCATCCTCGACACCGACAGCGGATATGTGACCGGTTTCTTCGAGCACCGCCAGCTTGACCGGTGCGAGCGAGTCATAGCCGAGCTTGCGCAAGCCGGCCAGCAATTCTTCCTGGCTTACGCTTTCGCGCTGCAGCGCTTCCTCGACAATGACACCGTCGCGCACCAGTACGCGCGGTTTGCCGCGCACCAGGTGGCGGATCCACGTCGAGCGCGCGCACAAGCCGGCCAGCCCTCGGTGCACAGCGAAAACGGTAATGACGAACACCAGTGCGTTGGCCCACCCGTCCTGCAATGCCGTGCTTTGAATTACTACGCCGAGGGTGATCAGAACGATCAAATCAAACGTTGTGGTCTGGCCTGCCAGACGCTTGCCGGCCAGCCTCATGATGACGATCAACGCCGCGTAGTAAGCCAGCGCCTTGATCGCCTGCAGCAGCAAAGCGGTCAGTGGGATGTTCACGTTTGCGCCCGGCGCCGTGCAACGTCTTCATCGTCGACTGGCGGATGCTCGACTCGTTTCACCCCGGTGGCGCGCCGTTCAAAATCCTCGCGTGTCAGCGAACGATTGATGCCGAAAGCGGCGCGGGTCCCTTCAGCAGCGGCAACAATGGCGAGTTGCACATCCTTGATGATATTGCCGGCAACGAAAACGCCCGGCACGCTCGTGGCTTCGTAGCGGCCGCTGCGAACCCCGCCTTTCTTCGTAAATGTGCAACCGAGCTTGCGTGCTATTTCCGATTGCAATGCGCACGGCGTGTCGAAGAACAGAGCACGGCGGGGCAGTCTGCGGCCGCTAGTAAATATCACCGCGTCAAGTTGGCCGTTTTTGCCCGCGAGCTCTGCAATGCTGTCTTCGATCACTTCGACGCCGTTACGCGACAGGTGCTCTATTTGTTCGGCAAGAAGTCCTGAGTTGCCATTTGTGCACAGCGCGATGTCCGAGGTCCACGCGGTCATCGCTCGTGCCATTTCGAATCCGCGCGAACGTTTGCCGTAAACGGCGATCGGCTTGTTGCGCACTTCCCACCCGTCGCAATACGGGCACTGGTGAACGCTTTTGCCCCAAAACTCGTCTATGCGCGGCAGCTTGGGCAATTGATCTGCAACACCGGTGGCGATCAGCAATTTTCGGCATATCGCAGCGTGGTCATCGCCCAGTAACACTCTAAACGTACCGTCCGATTTGCGTGTCACATCGGTAACTTCGCCCTCCCAGAATTCGACACTGTCGTAGCGCCCAAGCTCTCGATGCGCGTGTGCGCGAAACTCGCTTGGTGCAATGCTGTCACGCGTCAGAAATCCATGCATCTTGTGCGCCGCCCAGTTACGCGGCGTACCCGCGTCGCAAATCAGCACTTTTCGGCAACAACGACCGAGCACCAGAGCCGCAGAAAGTCCCGCCGGACCGCCACCGATGATGACGGTGTCCCACACCTTAGCGGCCATCGACTTCACTCGATCTACCCAGCGCTGCCGTCCGGACCTTAACTGGGCATAGTCTTTGCATTAGTCCACTTGCTTCACTTAAACCATCGAACAGAGGAAAGGGGTTATCTATGAATTTCATTATTTGGATCGTCGTTGGGGGTTTGATTGGTTGGGTTGCCAGCATGATCATGAAAACCGATGCGCAACAGGGCATCTTTCTAAACATCGTTGTTGGCATCGTTGGTGCATTGCTGGGTGGCTGGTTGATCAGCCCGCTCGTAGGCGTACCGACCATCAATCAGGACGCCTTCAGTATCGGCGCACTCGTGGTCTCGTTGATCGGCGCCGTCATTTTGCTCGCCATTGTCAATTTGTTCCGGCGCGGCAAAGTCCGTTAATAACTTTACAAGGGAGACACTCATGAATCGAGACACTGTTGACAAGAAGCCGGACGCCAATCGCGATCCGATCACTGGCACACCTGGCTCGCATCCTGTCGGAACTGCAATCGGCGCAGCGGGCGGCGGCGTAGCGGCCGGAGCACTGGCAGGCACGTTAGCGGCCGGCCCGGTCGGCACGGTGGTAGGTGCGGCAATCGGTGCAGTGGCCGGTGGTCTGGCGGGTAAAGCAGTTGCTGAAAGCATTGATCCCACGGTTGTCGATTCACATTGGAAGGGGCGCTACGAGCGCGAGCCTTACTTCGAAAGCGGAATGACGTACGACGATTACGCGCCAAGCTACAGGCTGGGTGCCGACGCACGTCAACGCAACGAAGGCTCAAGCTTCGATCAAGTCGAACATTCTCTTTCACGTGATTACGAAAACGTGAAAGGCGAGTCTCGCCTGGGTTGGGAAAAAGCCAAGCGCTCAGCCAGAGCCGGTTGGGACACAAAATATTAAGTCATAAGTATTGAAACCCTCAGCCCCGCCACGGCGGGGCTTTCTTTTTAGTGAGACGGAGTGAAATCATGGCAACCAAAAAATCAGTGAAGTCGTCGTCCCGCCCAGCCACAAAAAAATTGCCGACGAAATCGGCGTCGCGGGGCAGCACGTCGAAGGGCAAAGTGTCCAAGAACGAAGCGATTGCGCAGTTGACTTCCGACCACGCGCGTGTCAAGAAAATGTTTAGACAGTACGAGAAGCTGGCCAAGGCCGAGGCCGATGACAGTGAAAAGCAAGCACTGGCCGAGATGATCTGCGCCGAATTAACAGCGCACGCTACCGCTGAGGAAGAAATCTTTTACCCCGCCGCACGTGACGCGATTGACGAGCCCGATCTGGTCGACGAGGCTGACGTCGAGCATGCAAGCGCCAAGGACCTGATCGCTCAGATCGAGTCGTCGTCGCCATCCGATGACCACTACGACGCCAAGGTGAAAGTCCTCGGCGAGTACATCAATCACCACGTCGAGGAAGAAGAAGGCGAAATGTTCCCGAAAGTTCGTAAGGCGAAGGTGGACACCGTGGCACTGGGCGAACAGATCGCGGCACGCAAAGCTGAAATCATGCAGGACAAGACCGGCGCACGAGCGTAACCGTCACGTGCCCTAGATGGGCCGGCACATCGAATGCTACTGCGTGACCCTTTCCCGCTTTCAAATTAATCAGGAACGCAATGGCAACCAAACGCACGAGTAACAAGGCCCCTCCCCCCACCTCCAGGCAAGCGCCGAATCCGGCCAGTGGCGGTTCGGATAAACAGACGTCGGGCGCACCGTCCGCGCGTACCCCGGCGCGCGCGTCGCAGGGGGTCGCGTCGCGCGCAGCATCGGCGGGTGGCATGGATAGCGACAGTCCGGATGTGCGAGCTGAAGCAGCCGCCGGTCGTCTTGCTGCAAAAATGGCTGGGACCGATCAGCTGGCGCGGTCGTTTCCGTCGAATGCAATTAAGGCCGCCGAATACGGGCGTCAAGGGTCGCTCAATCCACCGCAGGGAAAAAGTGAAGATCCGCCGTCAAATGACGTTTCGGCCAGCACCATCACTGAAACAAACGTCAGCGACAAAACCGGCAATGCGGCAGATGCGGGAGTAAATCCAAATAACGCTCCGCTTGAAAGAGTACGCGTTGATTCCGCCGGCCGTGCGCTGACGACCAATCACGGCGTTGCAATTTCGGACAACCAGAATTCGTTAAAGGCGGGACTACGCGGCCCGACCTTGCTCGAGGACTTCGTTTTGCGCGAGAAGATCACGCACTTCGACCACGAGCGTATTCCGGAGCGCATCGTGCACGCACGCGGTTCGGCGGCTCATGGCTTTTTCGAAAGCTACGAAGCATTAACCGATATCACGATGGCTGCACCGTTCGCCGAAGCGGGTAAGCGCACTCCGGTGTTTGTGCGATTTTCAACCGTGGCCGGTGAGCGCGGCTCGTTCGACCTTGCGCGCGACGTGCGTGGGTTTGCCGTGAAGTTTTATACGGATGAGGGCAACTGGGACCTGGTCGGTAACAACATTCCGGTCTTCTTCATTCAGGACGCGATGAATTTTCCGGACTTGATACACGCGGTCAAGCCCGAGCCGCACAACGCGATGCCGCAGGCCGCGAGCGCACACGACACCTTCTGGGACTTCGCGAGCTTGATGCCCGAGATCACGCACATGCTGATGTGGGTGATGTCGGACCGCGCGATACCACGCAGTTACCGAATGATGCAGGGCTTTGGCGTACACACGTTTCGCATGGTCAACGCGCAGGGCGAATCCGTGTTCGTCAAGTTCCACTGGACCCCGATGTTGGGCACGCACTCGGTAGTGTGGGATGAAGCCGTCAAAATCAACGGCGCTGACCCCGACTTTCATCGCCGGGATTTGTGGGAAGCGATTGAAGGCGGCGCGTATCCCGAATACGAACTCGCGTTGCAGATCTTCACCGAACAGCAGGCGCAAGAGTTCACTTTCGATGTGCTGGACTCGACCAAGATTGTTCCCGAAGAGCTGGTGCCGCTGCGCCCGGTTGGCAGGTTGGTGTTGAACCGCAACCCGGACAACTTTTTTGCCGAGACCGAGCAGGTGGCGTTTGCCACGCATCACATCATCCCCGGCATCGACTTCAGCAATGACCCGTTGCTGCAGGGACGAAACCATTCTTACC
>JACCZX010000365.1 GCA_013695705.1 Burkholderiaceae bacterium
GAGCAACAACAGCCGCGGCCCGCGACTTTGTCCCCTTCAGGGGGATGAACTGCCAGACTCGTCGATATAAATGTGCACTGGGAGGCTGCTGTCAATCAGGAATCTCGATAGGTCGGGAACATGACAATCCGAGTTGATACAGTGCCAAGCCCATTCGAGCATGAATTAGCCCAGTGCAGGCTTGACGCTTCGGACCGCAGGAACATGTGTGGGGGAGTGCCTGACTGACAAGCTGCCCGCGATATCTCTTAACCCCTCAATAGCTTGACGGGATATGTGATAAGGCGAGCGATCTGTCAGGGTACTACTTAGGCGGCGATTTGTAGGGGGCAACTCGGGATTCTTAGCCCAGACTTTGCGAGCGTGAGTTCTCTCAGGAGGTCATTGCAAAGTGACCATTTACTTTGCCCTCATCATCACCAAGCCTGTCTGTCGCCGATCGTTGTCGGACCACGTTAGACTTTCAGAGAAGAGCCGCGACCTCTCAATTGAAAAGACCATGGTACCCTTGCTACCTGTAATGCGAACCGAATCTCCAGTCACACTATAAAGACCATCCCCAGCGACCTGCCCAGATGGATCTCTAAACACACCCTCCTTGCCGAACGCGATTAGTGCGCTCTGTATAACTCGTCTGGGAAAGACCACTACGCTGTCCGCTGATGGCTTAAGGTTTGGGGGCGGTTTGAGGTTTTCGACCTCCGCAAAAACCTTGAGATTAGAAGGTACTTTCAGTCCAGAGTCGGAACGGACTGAACGATAAGCGACCCAACGACCGACTAGATCTGAAGCTACTGTCTTTTGCCCTCCAAAGGCCCCTCTAAGTGTGGACAGGGCACGACCCAGCGGACCGGGGCTGTCCCCTCCTCCACAGCCTCCAATAAGAAACACGGTGAAGACCCACGCAGTACAAGCACGCATAAGGACGCGTCAACCGCAAGGATAGAAAATGAACCGCAAGAACACCCCCGTTCTGCTCCAAGATGTGCTGCTGCGTAGTGCATGTCGAGTCTTTACGCAGGGATTAACGCCCACGCATTACCCTATGCTATAGCAAGGCAAAGCACCTACATCTGCCCCTCGGCGGAAGTGGTGGGACGGTCGCGGCGGCATAGCGCCAGAGAGCCTCTTCAGGAACTGGGAGCCTCCGACGACCCTAAAATTAGAGGGGCCGTTAGTGACGAACTCAGGACACGCTGGGCAAGGATAACACGGGGATAACTCCCGACAACTTTCCTCGTGGCCGGCCCCTCCCGTCAATGACCGCTCCGAAAGCCCATGCAGCTCCAATACCCACCCCGGTCGTCATGATAAAGGCCTTCGCAGTACTGATGTGCGTTTGGAGTAACAGCGGTCAGGGGTCTGGGAATACGGCTATCCTGGAATCGTAAGCAGTCCGCTAGGCCACCTGGGTTACCTCCATACATTTGCTCGCAGTAGTGCTTCGATCGCAACCACTCATTAACAGGCACCCCCTTACCCGTTGCGGGCTCTTGCGCTAGTCGGGTCTGCTGAAAGGCCAAACAACTAGCGTACCCACCTCGATCATCCCCGTATAACCCTTCGCAGTAAGCCCTCGCTGTTGACAACTCGGCGCCGGGAGCAGCCCTCCTCGAGAATCCGGAGTTTTTGATTCGCTGTCCTTGAAAGGTTATGCAGCTAGCATAGCCGCCGCGGTCATCACCATACAATTGCTCGCAGTACCTGGTGGAGCGCTCCCGGTCTGTTTCGTCAATGCCGGCCAAGGGGATTGGACCGGCCCCCTGCAGGCGAGACGCTTGGAAACGCACACATTCGGCGTATCCGCCCCGATCATCGCCATACAGCTGGTCACAGTAACTGGTTGCACGAGCAGCGTCCTGACCAGAAATACCGCTAAATGTGGGTCGTTGCCCACTGAGTCGAACCAACTGAAAGTTTAAGCAGTCGTAAAATCCAGCTCGGTCATCCCCGTAGAGATTTTCGCAAGGCTTTCGATTCTACGCGTGGGAAGAAGGCCAGGATGCGGTCGAGCTGGCGGTCAGCGACCTCTATGAGGTCATTGGAATCCAGGGGAGATGAGTTCATCTCAAGATTTCGTCCGCAGCCGGGGCCATGAGGCGCACAAACAGGCGCACTTCACAGCGTATACGGCGCTCCAAGTCGAGGGCCGTATCGTTGTAAGTGGTTTTCTATTAAGATGATGCGCCGTGTAGGAATCGAACCTACAACCTAGTGATTAAGAGTCACTTGCTCTGCCAATTGAGCTAACGGCGCAGTAATCGAGCGCATGCCTGCGCCCACATCCCATAGCCCCAAGGGGAGTCGAACCCCTCTCTGGACCTTGAAAGGGTCCCGTCCTAACCGATAGACGATGGGGCCG
>JACCZX010000388.1 GCA_013695705.1 Burkholderiaceae bacterium
CAGCAGGCACTTTTTCTCGCGGGTTCAGAAGTCACGCGTTTGATGTTCTGGGTGCCGCAGTCAGGCGATATCGGCATCGGAGTGTCGATCCTGTCGTACAACGGCGGCGTGCAGTTTGGGTTGATAACCGATCAGCAGCTGTGTGCCGACCCGCAGCAAATCATCGACGGGTTCGAACCCGAGTTTGAGAAGCTCGCGCTCGCACTGTGTATGTTGCCCTGGGAGCAGGCGGTCGATGCGGATATGGCGCTCGACTGGTTGTTTGCCAGCCCGCCGATGGAGCGTCGCAAGCCGCGTAATCGATCGAAAAGCAGCGCGCGAACGCGCTAGAGCGATGGACGCAACCGGCGCTATAAAGTCAAACTTGTGAGATTCGAGTGCGGTCCCGCCGCGCTTCCACTCCGGAGGACCAACGCAATGCGCAACTCCATAAAGTTAGTATTGGCGGCGGTTATCGCGACGGCCCTGCCGTTATCTGCGGCGCGCGCCGCGCCGACACCTTCAATGACCCGTGTGATGGTGGTTGCCGATACATCGGACGAGAACTCCGATCTGTTGACGGTTGCCGTCGCTGGCACTCCTCTGCAGCGCACGCTTGGCGGGCGGGTCGTCGTACTGCCGATGCGCGATATGCACGATGCGATGCGCGCCACGCGTACTGGCGAGTACGACGTGATTGTCGGTCCGGCGCACGTGGCCGCCTCGGCGCTGGTGTATGGCTACGAGCTGATCGGCTCGACCGCCGGGCAGGCCAAGTTTGTTCTGGTCGGGTCTCCTGCGTTGAAATCACTGGCGGATCTAAAGGGCCGGCGCGCATACTTTCCTGCGCAGGACTCCCTGCGCAGCTACGTTGCGCGCGGCTTGTTGCAGCAGGAAGGAATGACGCCGCGTACGTTAAAACAGGTCACTTACGGCCAGACCAGCGGCGCTGGGCTGATCTCGGTGGCTGGCGGCGGGGCGGAGGCGACCGTGGCGCTTGAAAGCGAGTGGAAAGAGTGGCTGCAAACGCACCCGAAAAGCGGTGTTGTGCTGGCCACTTCGCGTGACATGCCGAGTGGGGTCTCGGTGGTTGTCAAGAAAGATACGCCCGACAACGTTAGGCGCGCGGTCTTGCAGTGGCTCGCCTCACCCGACAATCTGGTGCCAAATGCGGGGCGCGTCGTATCGGCGTCCAATGCTGCACCATACGAGTACGTCGCCAGCCTTGGATTGTTTACGCCGTCCGATTTGAACGGCGTCACGCGCGTGTCTGCCAAGCAGGCGTTTGAATTGAGCCAGAAGGGGGCTCGACTCGTCGATGTGCGCACCGACCGTGAGTACGCTGCCAAGCACGCGCGCGGATCGATATTGGTGCCGTACGGAGAGAAAAGCCTGAAGGCGCTCGATTTCGATTCGAAGCTCGACTCCTTCGGTGGCTTGGCAAAGCTCGACAAGTCGCAGCCGGTGGTGTTCTTTTGCAACGGCGCCGAGTGCTGGAAGTCGTACAAAGCGTCCAAGGTAGCGCGTGAATCGGGCTTTACGTCGGTCTATTGGTTACGCGGCGGCATGCCGGAGTGGACCACCGAGCAGCTGCCTACGAATCCGTAAGCGGGTGACCACCCACGCATTGTTTCGCGAGGACGCATATCTGCGCGAGTGCGACGCGGTCGTGACGCGTGTCGATGATGACGGCGTTGAGCTCGACCGCACGATTTTCTATCCACAAGGCGGCGGGCAAGCGGGCGACACCGGCGTTTTGACCACTACCGATGGCCTGCGCCTGCGGGTAATCGATGCGCGCAAATCAAAGCGCGACGGCACCACGCCGGACGATGCAGTGCATCTGATGGACCCGTCCGGCCAGTGGCGAAGTCAACTTATGGTCGGCACTCCTGTGCGCGCTCAAATCGACTGGGACCGACGCTACCGGCACATGCGATTTCACACAGCAACACACTTGCTGTGCGCGGTCGTTAAAGAGTTGGTCGACGGCTGCAGCATTACCGCAGAGTACGCACGGCTCGACTTTGCCATGACGGACCTACTGGACAAGCAACAGGTGCAGGACGGACTTGACGCGCTGATTGCGGCTTCGCACCGGGTGGAGTCTGAATGGATCAGTGACGATGAGATGCAAGCGAATCCGCAACTCGTGAAGTCGATGAGCGTCAGTCCGCCGGTAGGGTTTGGTCGAGTCCGGTTGTTACGTGTATCGGATATCGATTTACAAGCGTGCGGCGGTACGCACGTAAGGAATACAGCGGAGATCGGCGCGGTGCGTGTAGCGAAGATCGAGAAAAAGAGCGCACGAACACGCAGGGTGGTGCTGGAATTCGTTTAAGACAAGATGGGATGGTTGCGGGGACAGGATTTGAACCTGTGACCTTCGGGTTATGAGCCCGACGAGCTGCCAGACTGCTCCACCCCGCGCAAAGATAATAACACTGCGCCGCATCGGTCCGAACCTGGTCGTCAACCGACCGCGGTCACATTCATTAGGGATCTTGCACCGCTCGTCCGAATCATTCAAAAGCATGATTCTTCACGGGCGTCGCTCATGCTCTTATGCAACTCGTCCCGCTCGATAGGTGCGCACGATGACTACTTTCAAAATTGTCCGCTTGCTCAAGACCTCATGTTTATCACTGGCAATGATCGCAGTGTCCGCCACTGCTGCGCCGATCTTGAGGGATGTTGAAGTGCAGGCCGGGCCTGGCACGAATGCAGCGTCAGCGGTGTTTGATGGCGGCGGCGACACGGCGCTTTACTCGCACACGCGGTTCAGCGGCGGTCATCATCAATCAGTCACGTTCCGCAGCGAGGACGACTCGATCGTGCTGGGGCACTATGCGAAAGGTCCGTGGAGCAAGAATCAATTTCTGCGCGCCTGGCAGGATCTGCGGGGAGGCAATGGCGATGTTGTTCCCACCGTGGTGCCGATTCCTCAGCCCACGATAGGGTTGCCCGAACCGTCGACGCTTGCATTGTTCGGTCTTGGGCTGTTGGGTTTGGGCATCCTGAGACGTCAGCAAACTAGGATCTGACTTTCTCGCGTTGCGACTAAAAAGCGGCCGCGGGCCGCTTTTTTCTAGCCCTCGGGACCTCACAGTGTTACCTAACCCGCTACGCATGCTCGTAATATCCGGCGCGATGTTTTTCACATCGTGCGCCGAAAAAGATCCGGACGTTCTGGTGGTGTCTGCTCGTGATTACCTCGCGCAGGGCAACCCCAACGCCGCCGTGATTCAACTTCGCAACGCCTTGCAACTGGTTCCTGAAAACGGCGCACTTCGTTTGATGCTCGGGAGCGTCTTGTTGGAAGTGCACGATCCGGCTGCAGCTTCCAGAGAGTTGCGCAAGGCGTCGCAGTACGGCGAGACGCAAGACTCGGTACTGCCATTGCTGGCGCGGGCGATCTTCGAGCAGGGCGACGCGAAGCAACTGGTGAGTGAGTTTGGTCCGCAAAGCGGCGTAGCCGCTCTTTCCCGTCCGCAATCCGAAGCCACGTTCAAGGCGGTGCTGGGACAGGCGCAGTTGCAAACGGCACGTACGGCCGACGCCGCGTTGTCGTTCCGCGCCGCTGAGCTTGCCGTGCCCGGGTACATGCCGGCGCAAATCGGTCTGGCGCGTGTACTGGCGATCGAAGGAGACCGTCCGGCGGCCACTCGTGCTGCTGCCCGATTGATCGCGGCACACCCGGAGTCGCCAGAAGCTCACATGCTGGTGGCCGATCTGCACGCGCTTGACGCAAATGACGGCGCATCGATAG
>JACCZX010000406.1 GCA_013695705.1 Burkholderiaceae bacterium
ACCGGTTCAAAGCAATCCGATGAAAACGTTTTCAGCGAAACATCACGAAGTAAAGCGCGACTGGCTGCTGGTTGACGGCAACGATAAGGTCGTTGGGCGACTGGCGAGCCAGATTGCGTTGCGCCTGCGGGGCAAGCACAAGCCTGAGTACACGCCGCACGTCGACACTGGCGATTACATCGTGGTGGTCAATGCAGCGAAGCTTCGCATGACCGGTAACAAGAGCGAGGACAAAACCTATTACCGGCACAGTGGATATCCGGGCGGAGTCTACGAAACAAACTTTAAGAAAATGCAGGAACGGTTCCCCGGCCGCGCATTGCACTTGGCGGTACGTGGCATGTTGCCAAAGGGTCCGCTCGGTTATGCGATGCTGAAGAAGTTGAAGATCTACGCGGCCGATGAGCATCCCCATACCGCACAGCAGCCTATATCCCTGGCGATTTAGGGCTTTCGCATTCTTCACTTTTTGATTGGTAAGGACATGATCGGTAACTACAACTATGGAACCGGCCGCCGCAAGAGTTCGGTGGCGCGTGTTTTTATCAAGCGTGGGACTGGCGCAATCATCATCAACGGGCGCTCGATAGACGAATATTTTCAGCGTGAAACAGGTCGCATGATCGCGCGGCAGCCGTTGTCTCTGACCAATCACACCTCTACCTTTGACGTGCAAGTCAACGTTAGCGGTGGTGGGGAGTCCGGGCAGGCGGGCGCGGTGCGCCACGGCATTACCCGCGCATTGATCGACTACGACGAAACTCTGAAGCCCGCATTGTCCAGCGCTGGGCTTGTCACGCGTGACGCGAGAGAAGTGGAACGCAAGAAGGTCGGCTTCCGCAAAGCGCGTCGTCGCAAGCAGTTCTCGAAGCGCTAAGTCGGCGGGCGCGGCCGAATCCTGAGCCGCATTCTGGGGATGCGTTTTCATCGTCTATTCGCGGCACGATGGTGGCTGCCGCGCGTCCTATACTGAAGTCGAGGAGCTGCTCGCTTGCGAGGTCGCGATCTTCCTGATTTCGCGTGCGGCTCTTGTTGACCGGATCCCCCACGGGTCCGTTCACCGGAGACCGGTAGTGCATCGATCACCCCATTTGTTGTACCTATGAGGCGCAAGCGCTGGCTTGACAGTAGTACGGCAAGCGTGCCGCGGGTTCTGGTGCGTGCCCAACTGGCGTGGCGTGTCAAAGCGATCCTCTCGCTTGCGCTGCTGTCAATCGTTGCGCTGATCGTTGCTGCCGCGCTGATCGCGTATCACTACAGCCGGCCGTCGGCGCCGGAGAATCTGAACGCAATGACGGCGGAAATGACGCAGGTGCGAAACGACGCTCAAAAAGCGCTCGCCGATCGCGATCGAAAGGCGGCACTGGCGCTGCAGTTGGAAAGTCAATTGCAGGTGGATCGCTCGGCGCAGGAGCAGGTTCGGGCGCAGCTAAAGGTGCTGGAAAACGAAAACGCTCGTTTGAAAGAAGACTTGGCGTTCTTTGAAAGTCTGCTGCCAACGCCCGCCAACGCCAAGGGCGTGGTGATTCGCAGTTTTCGCCTGCAGGCGCTTGATGAGTCGGAGCGCGAAACGGGACTCGTGACACAGCGAGTGGCCCGGCACGAGCCAAAGGCGTTGCGCTATCGCCTGTTGGTACAGCAAAGCGGGCGTCCTGAGCGCGACTTCGTGGGTGCGGTGTCACTCACCGTCAGCTTGCAGCAAGGCGGCCGTCCCTGGGTTTTGCAACTGCCCGACGCTGCAATTCCAGATGCTGGACCGGCGCCGCTGGCGTTCCGGCACTATCAGCGCGTGGAAGGAACGTTTGAGCTGCCTGATGGCGCCGTCGTGCGCTCGGTTCAGGTGAAGATCCAGGCAAACGGTGAAGTGCGCGCGCAACAAACTTTTACCATGTGAGGCAGCGATGTTCGGCAACAAGTCGGTAGCACCAAAGACAATAGGCACGTTAATCGGCAATGGCACGATCCTGGAAGGCAACTTGTCCTATCAAGGCGGGTTGCGGATCGACGGCACTGTCAAAGGCGACGTGCGCTGTGCGACTGCTGACGCCTGCATGGTGGTGGTCAGTGAAATGGGTCATGTCGAAGGTGAAGTGCATGCGGCGCACCTGGTCGTCTCGGGCCGCATTACCGGCCCCGTGCACGTCAGCGAATTGCTGGAACTTCAGCCGAAGGCGCGCGTCACAGGGGATGTGCACTACCGAGCCATCGAGATTCATCAGGGCGCGGTGGTCGAGGGTCGGTTGATCTACCAATCGTCAGATAAGCGTCCGGCAACGTTGAAATTGGCCGCAGGCGGCGCCATCTCTGAGCCTTGAGATCGCGCAGCGGCGCCCTATAATGAGCACGCAGTTACAGATGGCGCAATTGCGTCGTTAAGTTGAATCGGAGTATCTGATGAACGCAGTAGTCGAGAACGCAGTAGTCGAGATGCCGGCGCCCTTGGTGTTTACCGACGCGGCAGCGTTGAAGGTCAAGAACCTGATCGAGGAAGAGGGCAACACCGATTTGAAGCTGCGCGTATTCGTGCAGGGGGGTGGGTGCTCGGGTTTTCAGTATGGCTTCACGTTCGACGAAATCGTCAACGAAGACGATGCGACGATGGAAAAAAACGGTGTCACATTGCTGATCGATTCGATGAGCTACCAGTACCTGGTTGGCGCCGAGATCGATTACAAAGAAGATCTCGAAGGCGCGCAGTTCGTGATCAAGAATCCGAACGCGACCACGACGTGCGGTTGTGGGTCGTCGTTTACGGCTTAGCGACTTCGCGAAACCTATGAAAAGGCGCCGTTGGCGCCTTTTTTATTTATATCTGCCACTGCTTGGATAAAGCGCGCCCAAGACGCGCCTGCCGCGCGCGCCGGTTACGGTCGGGACGTTGCCGCTCTCACGGTTAATGCAGGCGTGCGCCAACCAGGCGAACGCGAGAGCCTCGACTTGCTCGGGCTCGACGCCGAGCGCAGACGAAGTCATTACCGCGCGCGGGGCGCAGGCGGTAGCGAGCGTGCGCAGCAACGTTGCGTTGCGGCTGCCGCCGCCGCACACCACCACATCGGCTGCCTGCGCAAACCAACGTTCGATCGAATCGGCGATTGCGGTTGAAGTCAGGCAAGTCAATGTCGCAAGTACCACTGCGGGGTCAAGCTGTCGCCGATCCCGTTTGAGCGCGCGGCCAAGCCACTGGGAAGAAAACAACTCACGACCCGTGCTTTTGGGCGGGGGCACGGCAAAAAAAGGATCGGACAGTAAAGCTGCGAGTAGAAGCGGGTCCGGTTGGGCAGACGCCGCGAGCGCGCCGTCCGCGTCGAACGGAAGCGCGAAATTTTGTTGCGTCCAATAGTCGAGCAACAAATTGCCGGGACCGCAATCGAAGCCGATGACTTCGCCGCCGTCCATCGCTTTGCCAGGCAGGCCCGTGAGATTGCTGATGCCGCCGATGTTGACGACGGCACGTGCTTGCGCACTGCTGAACGCCGCGACGTGAAATATCGAAGCCAGAGGTGCGCCTTGACCGCCGGCGGCGATGTCTTGGTTGCGAAAGTCGGCGACAACGTCGATGCCCGTCAGCTCGGCAAGCCAGGCAGGCGCGTTAAGTTGCAGGCTGAATCCCAGATGCGGTCGATGGCGCACCGTTTGACCATGAGCGCCAATGGCGCGCACCGCAGAGCGCTCGACACGGGCCGTTAGCAGAAGTTCGTCAACACCCGCGGCATACACATGCACAAGTTCACGCGCGGCGACACCGGCGCGCTCTATCTCGTCGGGCCCTGAGACGCACAGTGCCGCCAACGCAGCGCGCAGATCAGCGGTAAAAGCGCGGTAGGTGTGCGCCATCGTCTGCGGCGCTGCGGTCGAGCAATCGACAAGAACAGCGTCGACCCCGTCCAGGCTGGTGCCGGACATCAAACCGATATAGAGCGAGGAATCCGGCGCGCTGCGCGCGGTCATCGATGCGCGCACTAAAATTGCATCAGACCGTCAGCGGGGACGATCCAGCGCGATACTGACTCGCTCGAGCAACGCCAGTTGCGCTCGCAATGGGGCCGCTGCCAAAGCGAAGCTCGCCAGCTGAGCCACCGCCAGAGGCTGCGCTGCAGGCAACTCAGCGGTCAGCGGATTGACGTGCAAATCATGCACTTTCAACTCGAAATGCAGGTGCGGACCGGTGGCCCAGCCGGTCATGCCGACATTACCGACCGAATCGCCTTGTCCGATACGCATGCCCTGGCGCAAGCCTGCAGTGATTGATTCCAAGTGCGCATAGAGCGTGACATGTTTGCCATCATGGCGAACCTCGACCACATTTCCGTAGCCGCGCTGCCAGCCGGCAAACTCCACCACGCCTTCTGCAATTGAGCGCACGTTGGTACCGGCCGCTGCGGCGTAGTCGACCCCTCGATGCGCGGCGTCGTAACCGAAAATCGGATGCGTGCGGCTGGCGCTGAAGCCGGAACTGACGCGCGTGTACTCAAGCGGCGAGCGCAGGAAAGCCTGCTTGAAGCTGCGGCCGTCGGCGCCATAGAAGCCTCCGTGCTTGCTGCCGTTCGCAAACCAGTAGGCCGCCACGCGCTTGCCGCCATTTTCGAGCTCGACTGCCAGCAGGCGTCCCGCGCGCAAATATTCGCCGGACGAATACAGTGCTTCGTATATCACTCGAAAACGCGCGCCGCGCCGTAAGTCACGATGAAAATCGATTTCGCCCTCGAGCGCATCGATCATCTGATGAGCGATCGCTTCCGGGACATCGGCTTCGTCCGTCGCCCCGAACAGAGAGACGCGAACTTCACCGGTTTTCAATTCGACGCGACGTTCGAGTGCAATATCGGCATCGACTACACGAAAGCCACTTTCGGTGCCGATGCTGCGGTCGAGCGTGGTAATGCGGGTGGTGGCTAACGCACCGTCAAGATCACCCGCGCTGTGCACTTTGAGCCACTGCAGGCGGCCATCAGAGGCGATGCTCGACTGTACGAACCGGCCGGGCGGCAGCCGCACCAGGAGTCGGGCGGCCGTATCCGTCTGCGCGAAGCGCAACGCGGCGGCATCGACAATGCCAAGCCGCGTGAACAGGGCGGCGAGCGTCTCACCACGCTGCACACGCACTTCACGCAGATGAAAATCGTCTCGCGCAACCAGCTCGTCAACCTGATCTGTAATCGACGGCGCTGCAACGCTGTGCAGTACCGGCCGCATCTGTGACTGATCGAGCTCGAGCGCTGCCGGCACCGCGGCCAGTGCCGCGATGGCAGCTGACAGCGGCAACAACGAAAGGACAGCGGCCAACTCGACTCGCTTACGCTTTGGTCTATCTACTTGGTTCCATCGGCGCGACAGCAGGCGGAAACCGAGCCGCGCATCGCTTGCAAGAAGTGCAAGGGGTTTGGATAGAATCGACAATGGCATCTACCAAAAAAGCTGAAAGAAAAAAGCGCACGCATGGGTGCGCTTTTTTATCGAGGCGCGAGTATAGCCCCACAAGCGGGTTGTCCATTGCGGCTTTTGGCGCGTCAGCGGCGGCAAAAAAACCTGATGCAAGCTAAGAGCAAAAATTACACGGTCGGGTCTGACACTGAGCACGCATTGGCGCTGATCAAGCGCGGCTGTGATGAGCTCCTGGTTGAATCCGAGTTCGCGCAAAAGCTGGCGCGAGCTGAAGAGACCGGCAAGCCGCTGCGCTGCAAGCTCGGGCTCGACGCGACGGCGCCCGACCTCCATCTCGGGCATACGGTGGTGCTCAACAAGCTGCGTCAACTGCAGGACCTCGGCCATACGGTAATTTTTTTGATCGGAGATTTCACGGCGCTGATCGGCGACCCGTCGGGGCGTAATGCGACGCGGCCGCCACTGCTGCGCGAACAGATCGAAGAGAACGCCAGGACTTATTTCGATCAGGCGGGACTGGTTCTGCGGCGCGACAAGACCGAGATTCGCTACAACTCCGAATGGTCGGAGCCGTTAGGCGCGGCCGGCATGATCAAGCTTGCGGCGCAATACACGCTGGCGCGGCTGCTTGAGCGCGACGACTTTGCCACGCGCTTTCGCGCCAATAGTCCAATTGCGATGCACGAGCTGCTTTACCCGCTGATGCAGGGCTATGACTCGGTCGCGCTCGAATCCGACCTCGAACTCGGCGGCACCGACCAGCGTTTCAACCTGCTGGTCGGCCGCGAACTGCAGCGCCACTACGGACAGGAGCCGCAATGCATTTTGACGATGCCGCTGCTCGAAGGACTCGATGGCAGCGAGAAAATGTCGAAGAGCAAAAATAACTACATCGGGATTACGGAACCGCCGTTCGAGATGTTTTCAAAAACAATGTCGATCTCCGATGACTTGATGTGGCGCTGGTATGACCTGCTGTCGCTGCGCTCGATTGAGGAGATAGCGGGGCTGAAGCATCAAGCGAGCGAAGGTCACAATCCGCGCGACATCAAGATTCTGCTTGCACAGGAAATCGTTGCGCGTTTTCATTCGGAGCGAGCAGCGCAGATGGCTGCGTTCGAGTTCATGGCGCGCTTCAAGGCAGGTGCGATTCCCAATGAGATGCCGCATATGAGCGTCGCCGGTGGCGCATCGGGGTTGCCGATCGCGGCTCTGCTGAAGCAAGCGGGGCTCGCGCCATCAACCAGCGAAGCGATCCGCAACATCGAACAAGGCGGAGTAAAGATCGACGGCGAGAAAGTCGCCGATCGCGCACTGGTCGTGCCCCCAGGTACTTATGTTTTGCAGGTTGGAAAAAGAAAGTGGGCGAAGGTCACGATTGAGTAGTTATGCGGCAGCAGCAGCGGCTGGCGCAGCTGCTGCGCCTACGTCGTCGGTCGCTTCGCGACTGCTCTGCGGTACTCGCCGCGCGCGCGGGCCCGTAAACTCGCTGCGCTCAGACAGGCAGGCCCTTAGGGACCCGCTGGCGCTCCGTTCCTCGACGACGACTCCAAAGCCAGCGCCGCTACACCAAACGCTTGCGCATGGAACGTTTGCTTGGTGTGGGGTGAAAACTGAAAAGACACCTCGTGCGTAGCGGTGTTGAGACAGCAGCGGCTGGCGCAGATGCGCCGCCTTTCGGCGTCGTCGAGGAACGGAGCTGGGCGGGGCTTTCGGGCCCGTTGTCTGAGCGCAGCGAGTTTACGGGCCCGCGCGCGCGGCGAGTACCGCAGAGC
>JACCZX010000407.1 GCA_013695705.1 Burkholderiaceae bacterium
GGCAACCCAGGAACGCGTACCGCAAGCCCGCGCCGCACTGCTTCCGAACCTCGGCGCAAGTGCGCGGCATGACTACAACCTATATCACTCCACGATTCCGCGTGACACCAGCAACTACAGCGTTCTCGGAGGAGGGTTGAATTTGACGGTACCGCTTTATCGGCCGCAAAACTGGACCGCACTTGATCAGGCGCGTCTGACCGTGTTGCAGAGCGAAGCCCAATTGGCGCTGTCGCAGCAGGACCTCGCTTTGCGCGTTGCCATCGCATACTTCAATGTGCTGGCTGCGCGCGACCAGGTGATTGCGCTGGTGGCATCGAAGCAAGCGACTGGTGAGCAGCTGCAACAGGCGCGTCGCGAGTTCGAGGTCGGAACCAAGACCATCATCGACACCAACGAGGCGCAGGCCCGTTTCGATCAGATAACGGCGCAGGAGCAAGTCGCACTCGGTGCGCTGCTGATTCGTCGCAGCGAGCTGCAGATCATCATTGCGCGTGAGCCCGACACGCTTGCACCGCTGCGCGAGCGGCCGACGTTGACCGCGCCGCTGCCGCAGGACATCAACTCATGGGTACGCGCCGCCGAAGCCGGCAGCTACTCGGTTCAGATTGCGCGCTCTGCGTACGAGATTGCCGCGCGCGAAATCGATCGGCAGCGGGACGCGTACAAGCCGACGATCGACCTGGTCAGTGGATATAACCTGAACCGCTTCAACGGTACCCAAGGCAGCGATCTGAATCCTCGCATCAACAGCGGTTCCGTCGGCGTGCAGCTGAACGTCCCGATTTACACCGGTGGCTTGATTCAAAGTCGTGTGCGCGAAGCGATTGCGCTGCAGGATCGCTCAAACGCAGAGCTGGAATCGACGCGTCGTACCGCCGCTAATGCCGCGCGTGACGCCTACACCGGAGTTAACTTTGGCCTGGCGCAAGTCACCGCGCTCGAGTCCGCGGAGGTCTCGGCACGCACGCAACTGGAATCGACGCAGCTGGGATATGAGGTTGGCGTTCGCATTCAGCTCGACGTATTGAACGCCACCACGCAACTGGTGCAAACGCAGCGCGATTTGAAGCGTGCGCGCTACGACGTCCTGCTGGCAGGGTTGCGCTTAAAGGCCGCAGCCGGCACGCTGGGAGATGAAGACATGGCCGCGGTCAGCGCGCTGCTCGACCCTGCTGTGCCGATTACGGTGCCAGAGGTTCCGGCTCTTAACGTGCGTCCACCGCTGCGCTCGAACCCGCCGCCCGCGTTGCCCGCGGATCCTGCCACGCCTCGAGCGTCGACGCCGAGCACACGTTCGCGTTCAGCGCCGTCGACCCCAGGCGTCAGGGGCCCGACGATTCAGCCGTCGTCCCCGCCGCCACCGACCCGGCCCACGCGTCGATAATTGGCGCAAGCCGTTCGAGCGTGCGCATGGTCGCGCCGCGATGTGATTGCGCGAATCGCACCCCGGCCTCGCTCATCCGCGCGCGCCGTGCGGTGTCCCGCGTGATCGCCGCCATCGCTGCAATGGCTTCGGCGGCGTTGGCGACGCGAACCCCGGCACCCGCCTCGATCGCACCAAGGGTTGCCTCCTCGAAATTGAAAGTGTGGGGGCCAACTACGACCGGCGTCCCGACCGCGCACGCCTCGATCAAATTCTGGCCGCCAAGATTGGCCACGCTGCCACCGATCAACGCGACGTCGGCCGCCGCGTAATACATCGCCATTTCTCCCATCGAATCGCCCAGGATTATTTCGCGGTCGGAGCGCGCGACGAAGTTATCGGTAGTCGAGCGACGCACCGCAACCAGGCCGCGCGCTTCGATCAAACGCGCGACTTCATCAAATCGTTGCGGATGGCGCGGCACGATAATGACAACGGCGTCGGGCTCCGCCGGCAATGCGCTCAGGATCAACGCTTCTTCGCTATCGCGCGTGCTGGCGAAGAGCCAGACCGGTCGACCGCACGCGCGCCGCCACGCCGCGCCGCGCGCGACGAGCGCCTGGTCGGGCGCGGAATCGAACTTTATATTGCCGGTCACCTCGACCTCGTTCGCGCCGAGCTTGCGAAGCCGCGCGCTGTCAGCCTCGGTCTGCGCCAGCACCCACTTAAAGCGCGCTGCCGCATCGCGCATCAGTTGCGCAAAGCGCCGATACGATTGGTACGAACGCTCGGACAAACGCGCGTTGACCAGCGCCATCGGCACCCCGGCCTCGGCGGCGATCGCCATCAAGTTCGGCCAGATCTCGGTTTCGATGGTGACGCCTGCGACAGGCTTGAACGCGCGCAGGAAGCGACGTATTGCATACGGAAGGTCGTACGGCAGATAGGTTTGCATTACGCGGTCCGGCCAGCGCGCCGCGACGTCGGCGCCTGCAGCACGGCCCGTCGGCGTCATGTGAGTCAACAGGAAACGCAGGTGTGGGTATCGCTGTGCGAGCGCATCGATCAACGGTTCTGCTGCGCGTGTTTCGCCGAGCGAGACTGCGTGAATCCAGATGGTCGGGCGCGCTGCGTCTGGCGCGTAATGCTTGAAACCGAACCGCTCGGACCAGTGCTGTCGGTATTCGGGTTGCCGGCGTGAGCGCCACAACAGGTACAGCGCGGCAAACGGCACTGCGAAAAACGCGAACGCCGTATATGCCGCGCGCTCAGGTGTCACGGCGATTGATCCAGCACGCGCGTCATCGCCGCGATCACGGCGCCGGCCGACGGCGGTGCGATCGCACTGCCAACGCTTGCGACCGCGTTTTCTACTGTCCCATCACCTACGAGTCCGGCCAACGCCGGGTCGTAATCGCAATAGATTCCGACCGTCGGCCGCCCCAACGCTGCCGCTAAATGCGTTAGCCCGGTGTCGAGTCCGATCACGATCGCGGCGGCAGACAAGGTCGAGGCAATCGCATCGATCGACGATGGCGGACGAACCGATGCGTTCTGCATTTGAGCTGCAAGCGACTCGGTGCGGCGCTGCTCTGCAGCCGACCCCCAAAACAAAACGCTTGCGATGCCCCGCTGCGACAGCCAGCGCTCTACCGCGAGCCAGCAATCCTCGTCCCATAGTTTTGTCGCACGACTTGCATTGACCAACAGCACCGCGCCTCGCTCGCTGCCCTTCGCTCGCTGGCCGACGTTGTGCTCAAGACCAAAGCGCGGTGGACCGGCAAGCGGGTAAGCGAGCGCCAATGCGCCGAGCCGACGACAACGTTCGACCGCGTGCAGGTGGCGCGGCACGTCGAAACTGCGCTGATAGAAATGCGTGGCCAAACTTTCACGTGCTGTTGCTGAATTGAAGCCGACCACCGGCGCGCCGGTCCAGCGCGCAAGCCACGCGCTTTTCGCCAGCCCTTGCACGTCGAGCGCGAGGTCATATCGAGCCGCGCGTAGTTTGTTCTTAGCCATGCGCACTTCGCGCCACACGGCTGAATCGAACGGCCGCCGTCGCCAGCGGCGAAGGGCAACTTGATGTACGTTCTGAACATATCGGCTCATCGTCGGAATCGACGCAAAGCTTTCTTCAACCAGCCAATCCACCGTCGCGTCTGGACGGGCACGCGCGATGTCCGCCGCTAGCGGCAGCGCGTGCACGACATCTCCCATCGAAGAGGTCTTGACGATCAGGATGCGCACGATCCGACGCGATACCCAGCGCGCTCAGTCGCGATAGCCGTTTGGATTCTGTTGCTGCCAGCGCCAGCCATCGGCGCATGCGCGTTCGACGCTGAGCTTCGCCTGCCACTGCCACAACCGCTGCGCCAGGGAGGGGTCGGCCCAGCACGCGGCGACATCGCCGGCACGCCGCGGCCCAAACTGATAGGTGATTTTCTTTCCGGACGCCACCTCGAACGCCGCAATCATCTGCAGCACGCTGGTTCCGTTGCCAGTGCCCAGATTGACTGTGGCATGCCCGCCAATGCCAAACGCGTGTTCGAGCGCATTCACATGTCCGCGCGCCAGATCCATCACGTGCAGATAGTCGCGCACGCCGGTGCCGTCGGGCGTCGGCCAGTCATCGCCCCACACGGTCAACTGCGCCTGCTTGCCGATCGCGATTTGCGTTATGAACGGGAACAGATTATTCGGCACATCGTGCGGATCTTCACCGATCAACCCACTTTCATGCGCACCGATCGGATTGAAATAGCGCAATGAGATCGCGGTGTGAGTTGCATCCGCCATGCACCAGTCGAGCAGCATCTGTTCGACCATGGCCTTGGTTTGCCCATAGGGATTGATTGGGCGAATCGGCGCGCTTTCTTCGATCGGAAGTTTCTCAGGAACGCCGTATACCGTCGCGGACGAGCTGAACACGATCCGATGCACCCCTCGTTCGTGCATCGCGTCGAGCAGCGCTATTGAACCTCCCACGTTGTTGCCGTAGTAGTCGATCGGGCGCTTGACCGAATCGCCGACAGCCTTCAACGCAGCAAAATGGATAACGCCGTCGATCGGGCGCTTGAACACACGCGACATCACTTCACGATCGCGCACATCACCGGTGACAGTCGTAATTTTTTTGCCGGCGATTTTCTCGACGCGCTTGATCGCCTCAGGAGAGCTATTGCTGAAGTTATCGAGGCATACGACTTCATAGCCCTGGCCGAGCAACTCGACCATCGTGTGCGTGCCAATGTAGCCCGCGCCGCCGGTAACGAGAACGGTTTTCAATGTCACGCGAACGGCAGCTGAGCGTCCGGCTTGATCTTCAGAATCTGTTCGCCGAACATACGCTGAATACGTTCAAGCGCCGCCTCATTATCGCCCTCGAAGCGCATCACCACCGTCGGCGTCGTATTCGATGGCCGCGCGAGTCCGAAGCCGTCGGCGTACTCGACCCTGACGCCGTCGATCGTAATGATCTCCTGCGCACCTGCAAATTCGCCCTCCTTCTTCAAGCGCTCTACCAGGGAAAAATTTTCGCCATCTGTAGTTTTCAGCTGCAACTCCGGAGTGTTGATCGCGGCGGGCAGTTCGTTCAAAACCGCCGATGGATCAGCATGACGACTCAGCAATTCGAGCAGCCGCGCACCTGCATACAAACCATCGTCGAAACCAGGCCAGCGGTCGTTGAAAAAAAGATGCCCGCTCATCTCGCCCGCAAACGGCGCGCCGGTCTCCTTGAGCTTCGCCTTGATCAACGAATGCCCGGTGCGCCACATCGTCGGCCGCCCGCCGTGCTTGCGTATCCATGGCGCGAGCAGCCGCGTGCACTTGACGTCGAAAATGATTTCGCCGCCGGGATGGTGTATGAGCACGTCTGCTGCGAACAGCATCAGCTGTCGATCCGGGTAGATGATCTGGCCGTCCTTCGTGACCACGCCGAGCCGATCGCCGTCGCCGTCGAACGCAAGACCGATTTCCGCATCGGTTTCTCGCAGGCATCGAATCAGATCCTGCAAATTCTCCGGATGCGCCGGATCGGGATGATGGTTCGGAAACGTGCCGTCGACGTCGCAAAACAGTTCGATTACATCGCAGCCGAGACTGCGATACAACTGCGGGGCCACCGCGCCTGCCACCCCGTTGCCGCAGTCGATGGCAATCTTCATCGGGCGTGCGAGCTTGACGTCAATGACGATCGCATTCAGATACGCCGGCATGACGTCGGCACTGGTGCAGTGCCCGGTGCGCGTCGTGGTAATTACGCGCCCTTGCTCAAGGCGTTGCCGCAGTGCCTGTATGCCTTCGCCATGCAGCGTTGCACCCGCCATCATCATCTTCAAGCCGTTGTACTCAGGCGGGTTGTGACTGCCCGTTATTTCAACGCCGGAGCCGGTTTTCAGGTGATGTGTAGCGAAATAAAGAACCGGTGTCGGCACCATGCCGACGTCGATCACCTCCGTTCCCGTACTCGCAATTCCCTCAATAAGGGCGTCACGCAACTCTGGGCCGGATAAGCGCCCGTCCCGGCCAACGACGATGCGTAAAACTGCGCTTTCAGATGCGAGCGAGCCAAGTGCCGTACCGATCGAACGCACTGCATCGTTCGTTAACGTCCGGTCAACGATGCCGCGCACGTCGTACGCCTTGAATATTGAGGGATCTGGAAGTTTCATGCAGATGAATGTGAAATCGACGACGATTCTAGCGGCCAGCGGCGCTGATAAGCTGCGCGAATGATGTCACGTCACTACAGGGACTGATGCAGCTGCTCCCAATCATCCTGTCCGGCGGCTCGGGCACACGGCTGTGGCCGGTTTCGCGTGAGGCGACGCCAAAGCCGTTTATGAAGATCGCCGGCGGCAAGAGCCTGCTGCAGCTGACGTGGGAACGCGCGTGCGCGCTGCCCGGCGTTTCGCATGCCGCGGTAGTGACTAATTTGGCGTACTCGTACAAGACCGCCGAAGAGCTGATGGACGAAAGCGGCGCGAAGCAGATCTCGCTGCTGCTCGAGCCGGTCGGACGAAATACGGCACCGGCGGTCGCGCTCGCGGCGCTCTGGGCGCAGGCAAAGTTCGGATCCGATGTCGTGCTGGTCGTATTGGCCGCCGATCACTTGATCGATAAGCCCGCGGAATTCGGAGACGCTGTCGCTGACGCCGCTGCGCTCGCCCAGCGCGAAGGCCGGCTGGTTTTGTTCGGAATCGAACCCTCTTCGCCGGATACCGGTTATGGCTACATCGAGTGGGGCTTGCCCCTAGCACGCTCGAGCGCACACGAAGTTGCGCGATTTGTCGAAA
>JACCZX010000431.1 GCA_013695705.1 Burkholderiaceae bacterium
AGATAACCATGAAGACTTACACCGCAACGTTGTTGGGGGCCTGTATGGCTCTAGCGGTTGGAGCTGTCGCAGCTCAGGATTCGATGAAGAAGGGCGACTCCATGTCCAAGGATGGCATGGCTAAGAAGGATATGGCCATGAGCATGCAGGAGTGCAAGGATCACATGGCCATGGCGAAGAAAGACGGAATGAAAAAGGACTCCGCCATGATGAAGAAGGACACCATGTGCGCCGACATGATGAACAAAGACAAGATGACGAAAAAAGGCGGGTGAGCTAGAAAGTCACCGGCATTATGAAGAGGGCGGCGCAGTAGCGCGTCGCCCTCAGCAAATCACAATACCTTGAGTCCCGCCAGTGCCAGCAGGCGCGCGGTCTCGAACAGCGGCAGTCCCATCACGCCCGAATAACTGCCCTCGATACGCTCGATGAAAACGGCGGCGAGCCCCTGTACTGCGTAGCCGCCAGCCTTGTCATACGGTTCGGCGGTGGCGCAGTAGCGCTCGATCTCCGGCTCTGTCAGCGCGCGCAGGCTCACCGTTGAAACCGACATCGCTGTAGTCAACGATCCTTCCATTGCAAGTGCGACGACGGTGCGCACTTCGTGCGTACGGCCGGAGAGTTTCCGCATGAAAGTGCGGGCCTGTTCGACGTCTGACGGTTTGCCCAGCACATCGTCATCGACGATGACGATGGTATCGGCCGACAGCACCGGGCGATACAGCATCGAGCGCATTCGCAGTACGTCGAGTCCGAACGACGCCTTTTCACGCGCGGTGCGTTCCACATAGTCGCCACAAGACTCGTCTGGACGCTGGTTTTCATCGACATCGGGTCCACGCGGATTGGCCAGGCGCAATAGAAGGGAATCGAACTTCACACCAATTTGCTTCAGAAGGTCGCGCCGACGCGGGCTGCGCGAGGCCAGGTAAAGAGTTCCGGGCATATGAGTGTTCTTTATGCCCGGTGATATGGATGGCCGGCAATCATCGAGGAGGCACGATAAAGCTGCTCGGCAAGCATTACCCGCGTAAGAGAGTGAGGCAGTGTCATGCTGGAAAGCCGTAGTTGCATATGCGCGTCACGCTTTAGGCCGGGATCGAGCCCGTCGGCACCGCCGATAGCGAATGCGATATCTTGCGATGCATCGCGCCAGCGCAGCAGCTGGTCGGCCAGCGATTGCGTCGTCCAGTTATTGCCGCGCTCGTCGAGTGCAATCATCAGCGAGCCGGTGGGCACCGCAGCGCGTATGCGCGCGGCCTCGGCGCTCAGGATCCGTGAGACTGGAACGCCCCCAGCGCGGGGCTCGGCTTTCACTTGCTTCAGCTCCATTTTCAGTTCCGGCGGCAAGCGGACAAGGTAGTCTTCACAGGCGACATTCGCCCACTCTGCCAGCCGATGGCCGACCGCGACGATCGTGACCTTCATCACCTGCTACCCAGCGTGGGCGGCCTTTGCCTTCGATAATGACTTTTTCGTCTTTGCCGTCGCAGACTTGAGGCGTACTGGCTTGCCACCCCATATTTCTTCCAGGTTGTAGTAAGCGCGATAGGCCGGTTGCATGATGTGCACGACCACTTCGTTGCAGTCGACCAGCACCCACTCGCCAGCATCCCGGCCCTCGACGCTGACAACGTCGCCACCGGCTTCCTTGACTTTCTCGACCACCGATGACGCCAATGCACGAGTCTGCCGGTTCGACGTCCCGCTGGCGACCACTACGCGCTCGAACATATCGGACAGTTCGCCGGTGTTGAAAATCTTGATGTCCTGTGCCTTGACGTCCTCTAGTGCGTCGACGACCAGGCGCTGCAGCTTGCGAATATCCAATTTATTCCTTGTAGAGATGATGCTTGGAAATATAGTCGAGCACCGGGCGAGGAACCATCGCGCTCAGCCGGTCAGCTTGTTTTCCAGACTGGGTTAGGCGAAGCAAGCCGCGAACCTCGGTGGCCGAGACGTCGACGGGCGTCATTGCGAACTCGACGACATTACCGCCCGGTTGCAACGCCAAACCGGCAGCGTCGCAACGGTGATTATCGAGCACGGTCTGCAGATTTAGACCCGGGATCAGCGCATTTCGCGCGCGCTGAGCGACTGCGATGTGGACCGTGCGCAGATTTTCCTTCCAGTCGCGCCACGTATCGAGCCGCGCAAATTGGTCCGAACCCATGATCAGAACCAGTGCACGGCGCGGCAGCGAGGATCGAAGTGCGCGCAACGTATCGATGGTGTACGTTACGCCGCCGCGTTCGATTTCGTGCATATCGAGCGTGCAGCGCGGTTCATCAGCAATGGCGAGTTGCACCATTTGCGCGCGATGCTCGGCAGGCGCGTGCAGCGAGTCTTTTTGCCATGGTTGCGCAGCGGGGATAAAGCGGAGCTCGTCGAGCGTCAGCTGCTTCAGCGCATCACGCGCCAACTGCAGATGTCCGTTATGAATCGGATCGAAGCTGCCACCGAGCAATCCGGTCACGCCCATTCGCGCGGCCGCAGAAAATCGGAATACAGATTCGCTTCGGCCGTGTCAGCGTCGGGTTGCCAGTCGTACTTCCAGTGCACGATGGGCGGCAGGGACATCAATATCGACTCGGTGCGCCCTCCCGACTGCAAGCCGAACAGGGTTCCGCGATCGAACACCAGATTGAACTCAACGTAGCGCCCGCGTCGATACGCCTGAAAATTGCGTTCGCGTTCGCCGTATGTCAATCCGCGGCGGCGTTCGATGATCGGTACATACGCGCTCAAAAACGCATCGCCGATGGCCCGCTGCATCGCGAAGCTTTGCGCAAAACCCAGTTCGTGAAAGTCGTCGAAGAACACGCCGCCGATACCGCGCGGCTCGGCGCGGTGCTTGAGATAAAAATATTCATCACACCACTTCTTAAAGCGCACGTATTTGTCTGCGCCAAACGGTTCGAGCGCCTGCTTGCAGGTGGCATGAAAGTGCCGCGCGTCATCGGAAAACCCGTAGTACGGCGTCAGGTCCATGCCGCCGCCAAACCAGTAGACGTCGGGCTGACCTTTCGCCTTGGCGATAAAGAACCGTACGTTCATGTGAACCGTCGGCACGTAGGGGTTGCGAGGATGCAATACCAGTGACACGCCGAGCGCTTCGAACCCACGGCCCGCCAACTCTGGCCGCTGCACACTGGCCGACGGCGGCAGCGTTTGGCCGATCACATGCGAGAAGCCAACGCCGGCTCGCTCAAAGAGGTCGCCTCCTTCGAGCATGCACGTCACTCCACCGCCGGCGAG
>JACCZX010000439.1 GCA_013695705.1 Burkholderiaceae bacterium
GAAATCGGGCGCGGGCTTTTATCGAAAGGAGGGCAAGGCGATTAACGTGCTTGACCCTGCAACAGGCGGGTACGTTGAAAGTGGCGGCAAGGCGGACGATCTGATTGGCCGCATATTGAAAAAGAAAGACCCGGCCGAGCGTTTGAAATTGCTGCGCGAATCGGATCACGCCCAAGCAAAATTCTTGTGGGCGATTTTTCGCGATGCGTTTCATTACATTGCGGTGCATCTTGAGACGATCGCCGACACCGCGCGCGATGTCGATTTCGCTTTGCGCTGGGGCTTTGGCTGGTCAACCGGCCCGTTTGAAACATGGCAGGCAGCCGGATGGAAGCAGGTTGCAGAATGGGTGAAGGCTGATATCGACGCCGGTGAAGCGTTGTCGAAAGCACCATTGCCAAAGTGGGTGTTCGAAGGCCCAGTGGCAGATGCGAACGGTGTTCACACGCGCGACGGATCGTGGTCGCCATCGAAGCGCGCGTTCGTCGCTCGCTCGAACCTGCCGGTTTACGAAAAACAGATATTTCGCGCATCGTTGCTTGGCGACGGTTCTCCGATTAGCGCGAACGCCGGTACTACAGTGTTCGAGGACGACTCGATACGTCTGTGGGCGCTCGATTCAGACAGGGGCGCCGATGTGTTGATCGGTTCAATCAAGACCAAGGTGCACGCGATTGGTCCTGGCGTTGTCGCCGGATTAGTGAAGGCAGTCGAGCTTGCGGAAACTCGCTACAAAGGTCTGGTCATCTGGTCGTCAGATGATCCGTTTTCGGTCGGTGCAGATCTGCAGGCGATGATGCCGGTATTCATGGCGGGCGGTGCGCAGGCAATCGGACTTGAAGAAAAAAAAATGCAGGACGCGTTTATGCGCGTCAAGTATTCCCAGGTGCCGGTGGTCGCGGCAGTCAGCGGTATGGCCCTGGGCGGTGGCTGCGAGCTGATACTGCATTGCTCGAAGGCAGTGGCAGCGCTGGAGAGCTACATCGGGTTGGTCGAAGTCGGTGTCGGTCTGATTCCGGGAGCGGGCGGATTGAAGGAGGGTGCGTTGCGCGGCGCGCAGGCGGCGCAGGCAGTCGGCATGACCGATGTGTTTCCTTTCATTAAGAACTGGTTCCTGAATGCGGCGATGGCCAACGTGTCGAAGTCCGCACTCGAAGCGCAGCAGATGGGTTATCTGCGTGCGACCGACACCATCGTTTTTAATAGTCACGAGCTGTTAGCAACGGCTATCGGTACGGCGGCGTCCCTGCATGCGAGCGGGTATCGAGCGCCATTGCGGCCGACAGCGTTTCCGGTGGCGGGTCGCAGCGGTGTGGCGAACATCAAGGCGCAGTTGGTCAACATGCGGGACGGCGGCTTCATTAGCCAGCACGATTTCTTTCTGGCTACGGGTATCGCCAACGTGATGTGCGGCGGCGATGTCGAGCCTGGCGCGCAGGCCGACGAGCAGTGGCTGCTCGATCTCGAGCGCCAGTTTTTCGTGCAGCTCGTCAATCATCCCAAGTCACAGGAAAGAATGATGGGCATGATGAATAGCGGTAAGCCGGTGAGGAATTGAGATGAAGCAAATCCAAGACGCCTACATCGTCGCTGCAACGCGCACCCCGATTGGCAAAGCGCCGAAAGGCATGTTTCGCAATACGCGGCCCGACGATCTGCTGGTAGCGGCGATTCGCACGGTGCTATCGCAAGTGCCAACGCTCGATCCGAAGGCAATCGAGGACGCGATCATTGGGTGCGCGATGCCGGAAGCCGAGCAGGGGTTGAATGTTGCGCGAGTCGCGGTGCTGCTGGCCGGATTGCCGAACTCGACCGGCGGCGTGACCATCAATCGCTTCTGTTCGTCGGGGCTTAACGCGGTGGCGATGGCGGCCGACCGCATTCGGGTTGGCGAAGCCGATGTGATGATCGCCGGCGGCGCCGAATCGATGAGCATGGTGCCGATGACCGGCAACAAGCCGTCTTTCAACGCACGCATTTTCGAAAGCGACGAGAACGTCGGCATCGCGTATGGCATGGGACTGACCGCCGAGAAAGTCGCCGCGCAGTGGAAAGTCACGCGCGAGATGCAGGATCAATTTGCGTACGCGTCGCATCAGAAAGCGATCGCTGCGCAAAAAGGCGGATTGTTCGCCGATGAGATGACGACGATCGATATCGTCGAAAAATTCCCGCACCTGGGCACCGAAGAGCTCGATATCCGAACGCGCTCGGTCAATCTCGACGAGGGCCCGCGCGCGGACACCAACCTTGAAGCGCTCGCCAAGCTGCGGCCGGTTTTTGCGCAAAAGGGCAGCGTGACTGCGGGCAACAGTTCTCAAACATCGGATGGCGCCGGAGCGCTGATTCTTGCGTCCGAGCGCGCCATCAAGCAATTCAACCTGACACCACTGGTGCGCTTTGTCAGCTTCGCGGTCCGCGGCGTGCCGCCGGAGATCATGGGCATCGGTCCGAAGGAGGCGATACCGATGGTGTTGAAGGCAGCCGGCATTACTCAGAACGATGTCGGTTGGATCGAATTGAACGAGGCGTTCGCGGCGCAGGCACTCGCAGTCATCAACGATCTTGGTCTCGACCCGAGCAAGGTCAATCCAATGGGCGGCGCAATCGCGCTTGGACATCCGCTTGGCGCCACTGGTGCGATTCGCTCTGCTACCGTCGTGCATGCGATGCTAAGAAACAAACTCAAATACGGCATGGTCAGCATGTGCGTTGGCACCGGGATGGGCGCTGCAGGAATATTCGAGCGTGTTTGAAACAATGTTCGACGCCGTCGTGCACGCGACCAGGGCCTGACGGTGGGTGTGGCCGAGCGCTTTTACGACGCCTTCACCGTTCGTGATCATTACACGATGGGGCTGTTGTACGCCGAGCACGCGACCTTCAGCGATCCGGTGTTTCCGCTTCTGAATGCAAAGGGCACGCGTCTGATGTGGCAGATGCTGCTGTCCCGTGCGGAGGATTTCAACGTCGACGTCGAAATCGTGGAAGACAGCGCGTCGCGCATTCGTGCCAATTGGGTCGCGAATTACACGTTCTCCGCCACTGGTCGGCCGGTCACCAATCGTGTGCAAACCGAGATGCAGCTTGCGGCCGGCAAGATCGTGCGGCAGCAAGACACTTTCAGCCTATGGCGCTGGTCAGCGCAGGCGCTGGGCGCGAAGGGCGCGTTGCTCGGCTGGACCCCCATTGTGCACAACAAGATCCAGGCGCAGGCCGCATTATCGCTGCGCGACTTTGCGCGCAAAGTCGCGCCCGACTCGAAAACGCAGTGAGCAAAATGCGATGAGCATTGTCGGCGCCACTGTCAACGGCATTGCTCGCGTCGAGATTGCCCGCCCGGATAAGAAGAACGCGCTTACCGCAGCGATGTACCAGTCATTGGCTGATGCGATCGGCGCCGCGCACGATGACTCAAGCGTGCGCGCGATCGTGATTCACGGGCAAAAGGATGTTTTTACCGCCGGCAACGATCTCGAAGACTTCATGAAAAATCCGCCGGCCGACATGAACGCGCCGGTGTTCCAGTTCATGCAGGCGCTGGGCTACTCCGAGAAGCCCGTGATCGCTGCGGTTAACGGCCCTGCGGTCGGCATCGGGACCACCATGCTGATGCATTGCGACCTGGTCTATTGCGCCGACAACTCGGTATTTTCGATGCCGTTCGTATCGCTTGGTTTATGCCCGGAGTTTGCATCGAGCCTTCTGATCACTCTGAACGCGGGATATCACAAGGCGGTCGAGAAACTATTGCTGGCAGATCCGATCAGCGCCGATGAAGCGCTCGAAATGAAAATCGTCAATCGAGTTCTGCCACGCGACGACGTTTTCGATTTCGCGATCAAGCAGGCGGAGCGGTTCAATCAGCTGCCGCCTGCATCGGTCCGCACCACCAAGCGCCTGCTGCGCGCCGGCTGGAAGTCGATGACCGAGAAAATCATCGCTGACGAGGCGAACTCGTTCGGCGCGATGGTTCGCAGCGCGGAAGCGAAAGAAGCGTTCAGCGCGTTTTTCGAGCGCCGCAAGCCCGATTTTTCGGCTTTCAGCTAATGCCGCTGCGCTCAGACACGACGCTTGCGAAACTCAATGCACGCACCGGTGACAATCTGCCGGGGTGGTTCGGGATGAACGTGGTCGAAGTGAGCGAAGGCCGGCTCACGATGGAAGTCAAGATCAAGCCTGAATTTCTTGCCCCCAATGGATACCTGCACGCCGCCGCAGTGGTTGCGCTGGCAGACACCGCCGCCGGGTACTCAACAATCGCTCATTTGCCCGACGGCGCGTCGAGCTTCACCACCATCGAGCTGAAATCAAATTTTCTCGGCACCGCAACCGAGGGCACGTTGCGCGCCGAAACAAGCGCGGCGCACCAGGGTCGTACGACGCAGGTGTGGGACGCGGCGGTGACGCACGTCGAGAACGGCAAAACTCTCGCGCTGTTTCGTTGCACGCAGATGATCTTGTGGCCGAAGAAGAACGGTGACGTATGAATCTTTCGGGCAAAACAATATTCATTTCCGGCGGCTCGCGTGGTATCGGTCTGGCCATCGTCAAGCGCGCCGCTGCCGACGGTGCGAACGTGGCGATCGCGGCCAAGACCGTCGAGCCGAATCCGAAGTTGCCCGGAACGATCTACAGCGCCGCGGCGGAGATCGAGCAGGCGGGAGGGAAAGCGCTTGCGATCGTTTGCGACATTCGCGATGAACAGCAAGTATTGAACGCTGTGCGCCAGACTGCGGAAGCCTTCGGCGGGATCGACATTCTGATCAACAACGCCAGCGCGATCAGTCTTACGTCCACCGAAGCGACGCCGATCAAGCGCTTCGATCTGATGTTCGGCGTGGACGTGCGCGGCACGTTTTTGTGCACGCAGGCATGCCTGCCGTATTTAAAAAAGTCGGCAGAGCGCAACCGCAACGCGCACATCTTGACGCTGGCGCCGCCGCTGAACATGGATGCGCGCTGGTTTGCTCCACATGTGGTGTACACGATGGCCAAATACGGAATGAGCATGTGCGTGCTGGGGCACGCTGCCGAGTTTCGGCCGTATGGTATTGCCGTCAATGCGCTGTGGCCGCGCACGGTGATTCAAACGGCGGCGCTGCAGATGCTGCCGGGCATCAAGCCCGAGCATTGTCGTACGCCCGAGATCGTGGCCGATGCGGCCTACCAGATCCTGGTGTCGGACTCGGCCACGACGACTGGAAACTTTTTTATTGACGATGAAGTGCTGAAGCAGGCAGGCGTCACCGATCTCAGCAAGTATTCGGTGGTAGCGGGTAGCCGTGAGTTGCTTCCGGATTTATTTCTGTAATAGACGGATAAGCGTTGCAGTAACCTGCCTTGCCGCACCGCCCTTGTTTGCACACTGTCCGCACGCGGTTTGCAGCCGTTTTTTAGTTGACCGCGACTGCGTGAATTCAAGCACGCTTGCAGACCGATGAAACTTCCGCTCAATCGCCTGCCCGCCGCGCAACTGGCGCGAATGATCGCCTCTCGCGAAGTCAGCTGCGAGACTGTGACGCATTCGTATCTTGACGCGATTTTGCAGCGCGACAGCGAGGTGCGCGCGTTCGCTTGGGTCGATGCGCAGCGTGCACTGAGTATCGCTACCCAGCTCGATCAAAACGCGGCGCAAGGGCCATTGGCTGGCCTGCCCGTAGCAGTCAAGGACGTGATCGACACCGCTGGCATCGTTACGGAGTACGGCTCGGCGATTTACGCCGGGCATGTGCCACACGCCGATGCTGCTTGCGTGGCGGCAATCCGCGCTGCCGGCGGATTTGTACTCGG
>JACCZX010000456.1 GCA_013695705.1 Burkholderiaceae bacterium
TTCGCCGCCGGTGTCGGCGCCCTGTTGAACCGAATCGACGACCAACAGTTGAGCAACGTACGCGTCGTGCATCACGACGCGGTGGAAGTGGTGCGCGACATGATTGCGCCCGATTCTCTGGCTGGGATTCACCTCTACTTTCCGGACCCGTGGCCGAAGAAACGGCATCACAAGCGCCGTCTTTTGCGCCAACCGTTTGTGAATCTGCTGTCAAGTCGTCTCTCGCCCAACGGCTATCTGCATTGCGCGACCGATTGGCAGGACTACGCTCAACAGATGCTAGAAGTGCTCAACGACGAGCCGCACCTTGCGAACCTGCACGCCGCTTATGCGCCGGTTCCGCAGAATCCGCTGTGCTTTCGGCCGGTGACTAAGTTTCACGCGCGCGGCGATAGGCTGGGGCACGTGACGTGCGATATGGTGTTTGCTCGACGATCGTGATGCGCGCGTCACCGCGAACCACAACAAACGCGTTCCTAGGCAGATTCCGACACCGAGGACCGCTCGACGTCGTCTGCGAACACGGCGCGCTCAGCCGCCCAATCGCGCAACTCATCAATCCGTTCGGCCATCACTACAGAGAGCGGTCGCGTGCGATCGATTTCGGCAAGAACGTCCGCAGGTCGCAGCGCTTCGTTGCGCGCGCGCGCTTCGAACGAAGCAGACACAATCGCCTGCTCGATCTCGGCGCCTGAGTATCCGTCGGACAACATGGCGAGATCCGCCACTTCAAACTGCGCCGGATCGTAGCCACGTTTTTTAAGATGAATGGTCGCGATCTGCGCCCGCGCGACGGCGTCGGGAAAATCGACGAAAAATATTTCATCGAAACGCCCTTTGCGAATCAGCTCGGGCGGTAGCCGCGAAATGTCGTTCGACGTCGCCACGATAAAGACGGGCTGCGTCCGTTCCGACATCCACGTCAGCAAGCTGCCTAGCACACGGCGCGAAACTCCCCCATCACCGTCGCCACTGTCGACCGATATTCCCTTTTCGATCTCGTCGACCCATAGCACACACGGCGACATCGCTTCCGCAGCCGCGAATGCATTGCGCAAATTGCGCTCGGTCTCGCCGTAGTACTTGTTGTACAGCGCGCCGAAATCGAGCCGCATCAACGGCACGCCCCATTCGCCGGCGACCGCGCGCGCCGCCAGGCTCTTGCCACCGCCCTGCACGCCAAGCAGAACGATCCCTTTCGGCCGATCGACATTGCCGGCGCCCGGATCGAGAAACGGCTTGCGGCGCAGCGTGATCCAGTGTTTGAGCCGCGCCAGTCCACCAACGGCGTCAAACTTCACCTTGCTTTCTTCATACGCGAGCGAAGCCGCGCCGCCGAGCGCTTCATACTTGGTGGCGAGCACACGTCGCAGGTCGTCCTGGCCGATCGCCCCGTCGTCGCGCAGCGCTTGTCGCACCAGTCGCCGCACGTCGTCCTGCTCCATGCCGAGCAGATGCATGATTAACATATCGAGCGCGTGTTTATCGCCGCGCGGCCGCTCGCCGGTTTGCTGTTCGTAGCGCTTCGCTTCCTCGTTCACAATCACGCGAATCGCATCGCGGTCCGGAAGCTGCGGGTGAAAGTGCGCGGACAACCGCAGCACCTCCGACGGCAGCTCGTCGAGCCGTGGACTGATGAACACCAGAGTGCGCGCCGACTTCGAATGCGATAACGCGATCTCGCGGATCAGCCGCATCGATATCGGATCCTTGAAGCCCGGATGCGCGTCGCACAAGACGTAAATCCCGTTTTGCGCCGTTTTGTCGATGTGCTTCAGCACGTCGAGCAGATCATTGGTTTGATAAATAGCTTCGTCACGGCCATGGCGACGCACGCCGCAAGTGATGCTCCACGTCATCAATATCTGGCTTTCAAGATTGGCCGCCTTGGCCAGCAACTCAAGAATGCGGGGCTCTTCGTGCGACTCGATCAGGATGATCGGAAAGCGCGAGCGCAGCAGCGCGCACAGCTCCTGCACTTCGTCACGGACGTGTTGCATCGTCTTCCTGCGCGATGGTGAAGCGTTGCCAGCGAATCGGCCGCGCAGACCCGCGCGGTGTCGCAGGCTTGTTCGTGACAGCGATGTCGAACGCCAGTTTGAGCACCACCAACAGCAACGCTCCCAGCAGCGGCAGCTTCAGCGCTATGACCAGGACGCCGCTCGCGATGATCGTGACGTGCAAGATGACGATGCGGCCATACGGCGCAAACATCAGCGCAGGCAGCGACGCGAGGTCGCTTCCAAAGCTTTCCATTCGCGTTGCGCTCGACCAGCGAATAAAGGCTGCCGCCTGCAACACGACGATTGCAACTGCGGCGAGCCAGCCGTCGCGATCTGCAAACAGATAAGCGAGCATGCGGCCGAGCGGCGAGAACAATCCGTTGAGCGAGCCATTAAGTTCAGGTTGCCCGAAAAGCATCGCAACAAAAACGCCGTGTACAACGGTAAACATCCCGTAGTGCACCGTGAAAAACGCGCCTAGCGCCAGGGCTGCAATCAAGCCTGCGCCGCCGACGCGCGCGCCGCTGACCCCTATTTTTGCGAGGTTGAGCACTCCGATCACGACATTTTCAAACCAGAAAAGCGCGATGACGACGAATACCGACCAGCCAAGGATCAGTACACCATAGGTCACGATCGCGGCGGCGACGATCGCCAACGCGATATCGATCCAGCGCCAATCGCGGGCCTCGTCCATCAGCGCGCCCAGTCGACCCAGCCGAAATATGCAGTCAGCAGAATTACGCAGCCAAAGGCGATGCGGTACCAGGCAAACACCGAGAAGTCGTGCGTGGACAGGTAACGAATCAACCAGCGAATACACAACAACGCGGAAGCAAACGCGAAAACCAATCCAACCACAAACGTCGGCGCGTCGGCGGCGACGAACGAGTCGCGCTGCTTCCACATCGAATAAATTCCGGCGCCGATCAGCGTCGGGATCGCAAGGTAGAAGCTGAACTCGGTGGCGGCCTTGCGCGATAGCCCGAAGAGCATGCCGCCGATGATCGTTGCGCCCGAACGGCTGGTGCCCGGTATCAACGCGGCGCACTGGGCAATTCCGATTTTCAGCGCGTCAACGGGCGACATCTGATCGACCGATTCGACTCGTGAAACACGAGCGCCCTGCAGGTCGCGTTCGCCAAAGTTTCGATGATGACGCCGCTCCACCCACAAGATAATCAGGCCGCCGATCACGAATGCGAGTGCCACCGGCAACGGATGAAACAGATGCGATTTGATCAAGCCGCCGAGAGCAAGGCCAAGCACAACTGCTGGCATGAACGCAACCCCGACATTGAATGCGAAACGCTGCGCCAAGGGCTCACGGAAAATGCCGACAACGGTGCTCGCCAGCTTGACGCGGTACTGCCAGATCACGGCGAACATCGCGCCGGTTTGAATTGCAATTTCGAACGTCGAGACCTTGTCACCGGTGAAGTGCAGCAAAGAGCTCGCAACGATCAAGTGCCCGGTTGACGAGATCGGCAGAAATTCCGTCAGGCCCTCGACGATGCCGAGAATCGCCGCCTTTATAAGCACCAGGAATTCCATCGGGCGCGATGTTAACCGGATGGTGCATGTGGGCGATCGTGCGTCGCGACGCGCTCGAGCGCATCGGCGAGCCGGCGCGCGAGCATGACAGCGCTGCTGGTATCGCCGCCGCGCGCTGCGTGCGACAGCGCGCTGACTAATCCGCTGTCGCCGTTCAGGTCGCCGGCAGCAGCGCAGCGCTTCCAGGCGTTGGTCAAACGATGCGCCTCGGCCCACAGCGCGCCAAGGTTGATTTTCTCGGCGTTCTTGCGCAGACGGACCGCGGCGCGCGTGAAGTCCGCCTTGTCTGCCAAGTCAGGCTGCACTTGTTGGGCCACTGTCGCGCTGCGCTGCTCTTCCGGCATCTCCGCCAGGGACTCCGGCTCGACCACCGTCGACAGGTCGATCCCGATCCGCGAAAGATCGGCTTCGAAGCGCTGATTGAATTGGAACGTCACGCCGCCGCCCGCAGCGCGCGCAACCATCACGCGAGCGCCAAAAAACTCGATGCGCCGGTCGGTCACGACACCGCCGAGCCCGGAACTTGCAAACGGTTGAACAACGTACGGTTGCATCATCAGCGCGGCTTGCTCATTGCTCATCTCTGTCGCGGTAACCGACGCTGACAATCGCAATTCGCGATCCTCCAGCGGAATCAACGTCAAATGGACTATCAATTCGCCCGCTTCGCATACCTGCAGCGAGCTGTCGATCAGATTTGCCAGCACGCGCCGTAGTCGTGCCGCATTGCCGATCAACGCCAGTCCTTGCAGTTCGGTGTCCTCGTATCGGAAACGCAGACCCTTTCGCTGCGCGCGCGCGGCCAGCCGGCGGATCGGCTCGCCGCAGATTTCTTCAAGCGTGTAGCCGCTGCGGGGCGCCGACTTGACCGAAGCGTCAGGGCCGATCTCGCGCGCTCGTGCAAGCTCAGCGCGCAGCCTCCGATGCGTTGAAATGTCGCGCGCGCTGACGATGTATCCGATCTGTTCGCAGTCTTTGAACTCGGCAACAGAAACTTCGATCGGAAACTGGCGGCCGTCACGCCGCTGGGCGACCAACTCCTGCCGGCGGCCCGATGCGCGGCCACCAGCCAGGTCGCTTGCAAAATTGGCGTTATCCGGCGATCGATGCGTCGGCGGCAGCATTACGTCGACCAAAGGCTTGCCGACAATCTCCTGCGCAATGACGCGAAACAACCGTTCGGCCGCAGGATTTACGTGAGTTACAACGCCGGACTTGTCGAGCGCAATCGACGCTTCCAAAGTGGCCGCAAAGATCGCTTCCCACGACGCGGCCTTGCTCGCCAGCTCGCGGCGCTCGCGGCCCGTACGCTGTGACGAATACAGAATTTCATCGGATAGCCGCGTCAGCTCGGTCGCCACCCGCTGCCTTTGCGTTTCTTCGGGCAGCCTGCCGTCGACACTGGCTGCAAGATCTGTCAGGCGGCGCAAGGCAATCGAAATCCGCCGCCCGCGCAGCTCGAATGCGAGCATCGCAAATGCGGCGGCAAGACTGAACCCGCCGATGGCCGCCATCCACAGGCGGCGGTGCAAATCCATTTCACTGAAGGCACCCAGCCATGAATCGGATGCCAGTGCGTCGGCGGCGAATCCAAGCGCCAGAAGCGCTGCGATGCCGCGCGCGAGCAGAGGCAAATTGCGGTACGCGATGCGGACGAACATAGGGCGATGCTGGCGCATTGCAGCGCCCGCAAGTGCACGATAAAGACGCCACGAAGACGCCTTTTTCAGATCGAGCGGCCCTTAAGGCGTCGTCAGCGAAGAAGTGCGCTCGTCATAAAGCGCGGCCTTTCACGCGCGGTGATAGATCTCCGCGCCTTTCTTGACGCACTCGACCGCTTTTTCCTGCATACCTTTTTTTAGCGCTTCGTCGGCCTGCGTTTCAACATCCAGACCTTGTTTCGCGGCGTATTCGCGCACATCCTGCGTGATCTTCATCGAGCAGAAGTGCGGGCCGCACATCGAGCAGAAGTGTGCAGTCTTCATCGAATCCTTCGGCAGCGTCTCGTCGTGGAAATCCTTCGCGGTGTCCGGGTCGAAGCCGAGGTTGAACTGG
Organism: Burkholderiaceae bacterium; assembly: GCA_013695705.1. GTDB lineage: Bacteria > Pseudomonadota > Gammaproteobacteria > Burkholderiales > Burkholderiaceae_F > JACCZX01. The sequence continues at coordinate 5,613 of JACCZX010000456.1, forward strand.
TCGTCCCAGCGAAACTCGAAGCGCGCCTTGGATAGTGCGTTGTCGCGCATCTGCGCGCCGGGATGTCCTTTCGCGAGGTCGGCCGCGTGCGCGGCGATCTTGTACGCGATGATGCCGTCCTTCACGTCCTTCTTGTTCGGCAGCCCGAGGTGCTCCTTCGGCGTCACGTAGCACAGCATCGCGGTGCCGTACCAGCCGATCATCGCGGCGCCGATCGCGCTCGTGATGTGGTCGTAGCCGGGCGCGATGTCAGTCGTCAGCGGTCCCAGCGTGTAGAACGGCGCCTCGCCGCACCACTCGAGCTGCTTCTCCATGTTCTCCTTGATCAGGTGCATCGGGACGTGACCCGGCCCCTCGTTCATCACCTGCACGCCGT
>JACCZX010000457.1 GCA_013695705.1 Burkholderiaceae bacterium
GACCCCGGCCGACGGCTGCGTTTCTTTACCGGAGCTGCGCATCAGCCCTTTCCGGCGGCGGCCCTGTCCGGAATTCGCGATGCCGAATCTTCCCGCCCGCATACGCGATCGACACTCCGGCCCCTAACGAGCAAACCCCCAGCACGATCGTCGCAACGATCAGCGGCAGCGCCATTCGCGGCCACGTCTTCGGCATGATAATCGCCGCCGCCGTGACCGCCGTCAGCGCGAAGAAGAAATACTGCAGCGTTTCCGCGCGTTCTTCGTGCTCCTCCAGCCAGGCGCGGCCATCGCCGTCGACCAACGTCAGCACCTGGCTTTTCGCTTGTTCTCCGAAGTGAATTACTGGCCAGGCTGAAGCCGCGCTGATCAGGATCAACACCAGCGCGGTGACCTGCGCCGGACGGCTGCGAAGAAAGAGCGCCACGATCAGCCCAAGAAGACTCAGCGCCAGTCCGTAAACCGGCAGCGGATTCAGGAGCGTGTGGACATACTCCGCTTGCCGCAAGTCCCGGAGCAGAGTCTCAATCATCGCGGGCGGCTTTGCGAAACGCTCGTCGTGTCGGAAACTGCGCGATACTTCTGCCAGTCCTTCGCGATGAAATGCCACCATTCCGTGCGCAGTCCGTAGAAGCCGGCACGTCCCATCGCGCGCTGCAGGATATGCAGATTGTTTCGGATATTCGGATCGGCGCCCATATAGCGCAGCATCGCCGCAGGGGTGAAATCATCGAAATCGGTCGGCATCGTAGCCTCTTTTCCGCTCTCAGAGACGAGCGTCGCATCGACCGCCACACCCCAGGTGTGCAGCGATCCACGACCCCCTGCCGGGCTTGCCACGTAATGGTTATCCTGTGAGAGCGCCCAAAGCTGATCATGCGCGGCCTTCGGCCGGTAAGCATCCCAGACCTTGAGCCGGAAACCGCGAACCTGCAGATAGCTTTGCGCGTCGATGAGTCGCGCCACCACCTCCGGCCGGAGCAGCGCTGGCATGTCGGCGGGATAGAGAGCTCGGCGGAGAAGGTTATTTGTACCGGCGTAACGCAGCTCCACTTCGATCGTAGGATCGACTGTTTTTACGTCAATCAGCTCAGCCGCCGAGAGAGGGACACCGCGGATGAGGAGGGCGAAAGAAAGACTGAGAATCGGAAGCAATTGGCTGCTCAAAGCAACTGGCATCATTAGCTGGAGGCATGCCGCTCCGGTGCGAAGACCGCCGGCCGCATATTAATTGCCAGCGACAGTGGGTGCGACGGGTGTCTTCGCGACGCGCTGCAGGAGAAGCCGAGCGCTATTCTCCGGCACACTGAAGCGTAGTTCGACGCTGGCGCCCTGAGTCGTCACCTCGGGCGGTTGCGCATAGAAAAGCAAGTCCGAATCCTGTACGCGCAGCCAGCGCTGCGGTTCTTCGCGCACCTGCTGCGCGATCTCCTCAGCGGCCTTGGATGACTTCATTCGTAGAATCACACGGCCTTTCACGGGATTTCCCAGGGTGAGACCAAGCCCGAGGATCTGCGCCGAATCTAGCAGTTCTCGTGTAAAAATCGGGCTGAAATAACGAGAAAGGTTCGGCGGATCGCTCGAGATCAGGCGCACGGCCGTCTCTTGATCCAGGGCTTGGAATTGATCGAAGAGGTTGCCCGTGATTTTCAGGTCCTGCCTGATCCCGAGGCGCACGCGCACCAGCTCCTCCACTTCCGCCGGGGCGCCGACGGCCAGAGTGCGCGGCCCAACACGTGCCAGCGCGAAATCCGGCCGCAACCAGACTGGCAGGCCGCTGATCGGCCGCCGCTCGAAGCCTTGTTCCTGTTCCACCGCGTGCAGCACTGGTGAAACGTCGCTCTTCGCCTGCACGAGGATGAACTCCCGCACATCGCCGGAGCTTCCGGTAATCATTCCGCGGGTCACGCGGACCGCATCCCGCGAAAGGTTAAGCACCGGAGTGCGCTGGGCATTGGCGGTCAAGCCCGACCAGATCGCCTGCCACTCCTCCGATTTTTCCTTTTCCCAGCGCCGCGCGAGATCGTCCTTCTGTAGTTGCTGTGTGTTGACCGAGAGGATGGCCTCGGTCTCCTGTGGAAGCCACTCGCGTTTAGCCGGCGACTGAAAGACAAGCGGGAGGATGATGGCCAGGAGGACGAGCACGGACAGGACGCTGAAGTAAAATTTCCGCAGCTCCTGCTTGTCGATCTGGCTGGAGAGAACGGCCAGCTCAGCCTTATGCTCCGTGTGTTTTGTAACGGCCACGCGGTGGCGGTTCACATCATCGAGCAGGTGCGGCGCATTGGGCGGGGCAATGCCTTGCGTGGCCAAATGCCGGCCAATGTTCAAATACGCGGGGTTCTTGCGCTCCTCCACGGTCTGATGGTGGGTGCGCGCCTCCTTGAGCGCGTCTTGTTGCGTCCGCGCGCTTTCAGTGAGCACCCGATCGCGCGCCTCGAATTCGCTTCGGTTCTTTGCGATTCTTTTTTCGATCTCCTCGAGCGCGGCTTCCTCCGCGGTCAGCTTTTCCCGGGCCCGACGGCAGGCCTCCGCGCTGCCAAGACGAGCGCGTGCCATCTCTTCACGTTGTTGCGGCAATTGCGCTCGCTTTGCACTCAGGCTCGCGCTCTGGGCGTCGAGATCACCGGGCGGTGGGGCCTGCGCCTGGAGTTCCGTCAGCTTGCGCAACAGTTCGCGATCAGCCGCGTCGTTATCCTGCAGGCGACGTTCCACGCCGGAGAGTTCGCGATCGCAAAGATCGGCCACGGACTTGGCCTCGGTGCGGCGTTGCAGGATCGGCTTCTTCTCTTCCTCCAAGGCGGCGAGCGCGTCGGTTTGCTCCTTCGCGTTCTGCTGCCGCTGCGCCTCGATCTGTTTGATCCCTTCCTCGATTTGCGAAATGCGAACGCCCACCTCTCGTTGCTCCTGTTCGAGCTTCTTCAGCGCGACGATTTCG
>JACCZX010000462.1 GCA_013695705.1 Burkholderiaceae bacterium
CGGCGTTCGTCGTTCCAGCAGTGGTGGGTTGGTTCTTTTGGCACAGTGCCAGTGTGAAGTGGGCGAGAGAGCAGGTTCCGCGCATCGAACAGCTTGCGCAAGCGCAAAAGTATTTCGAGGCATACGACCTTACACTTGCGGCGCAGAAGCACCTGCCGGACGATGCGACGATCACGCGATTGATGCCCACAATCTCCGATACCCTTTCGGTGACAACGGAGCCTGCCGGCGCTGAAGTTTATCTCAAGCGCTTCGCGCCGGATGAGTCAGGCACTTTTCCTCCGCGCCAACTTGTCGGCACGACGCCACTCAACAATCTGCGCATTGCGCGCGGCCAATACATCCTCTACATCGAAAAGGCCGGCTACGCGAAAACCGAGCGAACATTGTCGGGCGCAATCATGCGCGCCGGGAACGCACGGGTGATTCCTCCGTCAATAAGCGTGCAACAAAAATTGATTGAAGCTGGCAAGATACCCGAACGCATGGCTTTTGTTCCGGGCGGCGATTACAGGCTTGTCGCCTGGGCGCGGCCCACCGAAGAGCGCGTGCGGCTCGATGATTACTTCATAGACAAGTATGAAGTGAGCAATCAAGAGTACAAAGAGTTCATCAACGCGGGCGGTTACATGAAGAGGCCGTATTGGAAGTACCGTTTCGTCAAAGATGGTAAGACGCTTTCTTGGGACGAGGCGATTGACGAGTTCAAAGATCGAACGGGACTATCGGGGCCGCGCAATTGGTCGAATCAGAATTTCCCCGAAGGCAAAGCAGAGTATCCGGTCACAGACATCACTTGGTACGAGGCGGCGGCTTATGCCGCGTTCAGAGGCAAGCAACTTCCGACCATCTTTCAATGGGAGAAAGCCGCCCGCAATGGGAGCGCCTCGCCGCTTGGGAATTACATGCCTTGGGGCATCTTCTATCCGGGAGACACCCTTACTTATCACGCAAACTTCGAGAACAACGGCACCATGCCCGTGAGCAGCTTGGAGTTTGGGATGAGTCCTTTCGGCAACTATAACATGGCCGGCAACGTCTCTGAATGGTGTCTTAATGAAATCTCACAAGGCTTCACCGCTAGCGGGGGCGCGTGGGGTGAGCCTTCGTATATGTTTGCGGACTACGGTAATTTACCGGGATTCTACAGCTCGAACAACGTGGGCTTCCGTTGCGCGCTCAACTCTCCTGGAGCGACAGGCGATCAAGGTGCGATGCGGATTGAGATTAATCAAGAAATTCCGGTGTACGCTCCGTCGAACGAGGCGAGTTTCAATAACTGGCTCAGCTACTATCGCTACGACAAGACGCCGCTCGACCCACAGATCGTCGAGGTCACGGAGACAGCTGAGTGGAGGCGCGAGAAGATTACTTTCAATGGCGCAGACGGGGAACGCGCGATAGCTTACCTTTATCTGCCGAAGAACTTCCTAAGGCCCTTGCAGGTGATCCACTTCATGCCCGCTTCCAACGTGGAGGACGGGCTGCAGCCATTGACCGCTGCGATGGAGAATCGCCTTGCGCCAATCACTAAATCGGGCAGGGCTGCATTTGGGGTCGTCATTAAAGGCTATATTGAGCGTCTCAGGCCGGAGGGATATGTCGAGCCCGATCCGAGAACGGCGGAGTACCGTGAAAAGATAGTCAACTGGACAATTGATGTGCGTCGCGGCTTGGACTATCTGGAAACGAGAGACGATCTTGATACGAGCCGAATAGCATTTTTGGGAGCGAGTGCCGGCGCTCGAAGTGGACTGATACTGGCAGCCGTCGAGAACCGCTATCGCTCAATCGCTTGGTTGGGAGCCGGCTTGAGGAAATCCTGGGTCCAGTGGATAGCCGAAGCTAATCCGATAAACTTCGCCCCACACATTCAAGCGCCCAAACTGATGGTGCATGGTCGTTACGACGAGAATCTTCCCCTGAAAACCCAGGCCGAACCGCTTTACAAACTGCTGCGCGAGCCAAAGCGATTGGTTCTCTACGACGGCGGGCACAGCCCGCCGATGGAGTTCTTTGTGCCGGCGGTGAACACTTGGCTGGATGAAACACTAGGAC
>JACCZX010000011.1 GCA_013695705.1 Burkholderiaceae bacterium
ACCGCGTCACTCGCGTAACGCTGGTCGTACTTCGACTGCAACAGCGTTTGCAAAACTGCTGACGGTGTCGAGCCGCGCTCGCGCATCGTGCGCAGCCAGCCTTGCAACTCGGGCGGGAGCCGATTGAACTTCATGGCGAGCGAGTTTAACGGCGCGCAGCGGTATTCTTGGCACTTAGCACTGCACTGCAGGAGTTTCCATGTTGCAAAAAGTGGGGTTGCCACCATTGGCGGATGGCGCATTGTTGAAAACCGAGGCATTCATCGGTGGCGAATGGAAAGCTGCGTCCTCGCGCGCGCGATTTCCGGTTCGCAATCCGGCCGATGACGTAGAGATTGCCAAGGTCGCCAATTGCAAGGCCCCTGAGACTCAGCGCGCCATCGATGCTGCGCGCGACGCACTGCCAGGCTGGCGCAGCAAAACTGCGAAGGAACGCGCTGCCGCGATGCGACGCTGGTTTGAATTAATCATCGCGCACCAGGAAGACCTCGCACGATTGATGACCGCCGAGCAAGGCAAGCCAATGACCGAAAGTCGCGGCGAAGTTGTCTACGGTGCGTCGTTTATCGAATGGTTTGCCGAGGAAGCCAAGCGTATCTACGGCGATACCATTCCGACCACCTCGGACGACAAGCGATTGATGGTGTGGAAGGAGCCGATCGGTGTGGTCGCCGCCATTACGCCGTGGAATTTTCCGCTGGCGATGATCACCCGCAAAGTGGCGCCGGCGATAGCAGCCGGATGCACGGTGATCGTGAAGCCCGCCGAGCAAACGCCGCTGTCGGCGCTCGCGCTGGCCGAGCTGGCGCAGCGTGCCGGGCTGCCGGCGGGCGTGTTCAACGTCGTGCCATCCGACGAAGCCAACTCGATCATCGTCGGCAAAACACTGTGCGATTCCCAGGTTGTGCGCAAGCTGTCCTTCACCGGCTCGACGGCGGTTGGGCGGATCCTGATGCAGCAAAGTGCGCCGACGCTGAAGAAGATGTCGCTCGAGCTCGGCGGCAACGCGCCGTTCATCGTGTTCGACGACGCCGGTGTAGACGCTGCGGTAGAAGGCGCAGTAGCTTCGAAGTATCGCAACGCGGGCCAGACCTGCGTGTGCACCAACCGGTTTTATGCGCACGAAAAAATCTACGACGAGTTCGTGCAGAAACTGGCGGCGAAAGCTGCGCAGCTGAAGGTCGGCTCGGGGTTCGAGTCAGGTGTTCAGCAGGGCCCGCTGATCGATGCCAACGCACTGAAGAAGGTGGAACAGCACGTGCGCGACGCCAAAGAGCACGGCGCCAGCGTTGTAACCGGCGGCGAGCGCCATTCGCTCGGCGGCATGTTCTATCAGCCGACGGTACTTGCCAACGTCAATGACCAGATGCTGCTGACGCGCGAAGAAACCTTTGGACCCGTGGCACCGGTGTTCAGGTTTTCGCACGACGAAGAGGCAATCACCGCCGCCAACGCAACTGAATTCGGTCTGGCTGCGTATTTTTATTCGCGTGATGTGTCACGCGTTTTCCGCGTGGCCGAAGCGCTCGAGTACGGCATGGTGGCCGTCAATACCGGGCTGATGTCGAACGAAGTTTCGCCCTTCGGCGGCATCAAGCAGTCGGGCTTCGGACGCGAAGGCTCGAAATACGGAATCGAGGAGTACCTGGTCACCAAGTACGTCTGCGTCGGCGGCATCTAGCGGCTGCTTACTTTTTTTCGCTGAGCAACAGCTTTCGCGAGCGCTGGAGCTCGGCGCGCTGGGTTTCGTCGAGCGTTGGATATTTGAGCTGCATTTTTTCGAGCGCCTCCACGATGGCGCCGACCACGACCAGGCGCGTGAACCATTTGCTGTCCGCCGGCACCACAAACCAAGGCGCGCGCGGCGTGGCGGTGGCGCGAATGGCCGCCTCGTAGGCGTCCATGTATTCGTTCCAGTGACTGCGCTCCTTGAGGTCGGCCGCGGCGAACTTCCAGTTTTTCGAAGGCTCGTCGAGCCGCTCGAGGAAACGTTTCTTCTGCTCCTTACGCGAGACGTGCAGAAAAAACTTCAACACGGTCGTGCCATTGCGCCCTAGAAAGTCTTCGAATGCCGCGATGTCGCGCAGCCGCTGATCAAAAACGTTCTTGCCGATGCACTCGGGGGGCAGCTTTTGGGCGCGCAAGATCTCCTCGTGCACTCGAACGATGAGTACCTCCTCGTAATACGATCGATTGAAAATGCCGATGCGGCCGCGCTCGGGAAGATTGCGGTAGCACCGCCACATCCAGTCGTGATCAAGTTCTTCCGACGAGGGCTGCTTGAACGTCACGACGTGTACGCCCACCGGATTCACGCCCGTCATGACGTATTTGATGGTGCTGTCCTTGCCGGCCGCGTCCATCGCCTGAAAAATCAGCAGCAGCGAGCGCCGGTCCTGCGCGTAGAGTTTGTCTTGCTCGGCCGCCAGCCACTGTACCCCTGTAGTAAGGCGCGCCGCTGCCTCCGTCTTGTCGGCCTTCAAGCCGCCCGTGTCCGACGGATCGATCTTCTTCAAGCGAAACTTCGAGCCGTCGGTGACTCGATACGGGTGGATCCAGTCGGCCACTTGTTTTAGTTTTTCCCGATTCGTCGCCATGTCGCCCTCACTCATCGTCATCGCCCGGCTCGCGGGTAGCATAGCCAATAGCCCCGCGAAGAGACCAAAGAGGAGCAGATGGCATACACAACGGAGAACATCAGGACCGTGGCCCTACTCGGCCACGGCGGTGCCGGCAAGACGACGCTGGCAGAAGCGTTGCTTGCCAAGACCGGGGCCATTCAGGCAGCCGGCAGCGTAGAGAGAGGCACGACGGTCAGCGATTTCGATCCGCTCGAGAAAAGCTTCCAGCATTCGCTGCGCACGTCGGCGCTGCACCTCGATCTGCCCAACGTGCGTGTGCACATGCTCGACACGCCCGGCTTTCCCGACTTCATCGGCCAGGCGATCGGCGCGCTCGATGCGGTGGAAACTGCGGCGATCGTCGTCAATGCGTCGACTGGCATCGAAATGATCACATCGCGCATGATGGAGTGGGCCGCCAAGCGCAAGCTGTGCCGGCTGATCATCGTCAATCGGATCGACGCTGACAACGTCGATCTGCCGCAAGTGCTCGACGATTTGCGCAACACGTTCGGCAAGGAAGTGCTGCCGATAAACTTGCCTGCCGCGAATGCCACCAAGGTCGTCGACTGTTTTTTCAATCCGGCCGGCGATGCCGATTTTTCATCGGTTGCCGAGGCGCATCAGGCGTTGATCGACCAGGTGATCGAAGTCGACGAAGAGTTGATGGCGCGCTATCTGGAGCAAGGGCAGGAAATCGAAGC
>JACCZX010000012.1 GCA_013695705.1 Burkholderiaceae bacterium
GCTCTCGGCAGCGCACCCGGTCGCAGACGTCGAATCGATCGACACGATGCTGGCCACAGGACGCGTACTGGCCACCGAAGTGGTGTCGTCGATCGATGTGCCGCCGCTCGACAACTCGCAGATGGACGGCTATGCGGTGCGCAACCTCGACGTGCCGGCGGTGCCGACCACCTTGCGTGTCAGTCAACGCATTGCCGCCGGGCAGGTGGGCGGGCCGCTCGAGCCGGGCACCGCGGCCCGCATTTTTACCGGCGCGCCGATCCCTGCCGGGGCCGACTCGGTGATCATGCAGGAACGTTGCGAAGCGCAGGGCGACAAGGTGACGTTCAACGAGCAACCAGTGCGCGGCGCCGCGATTCGAACTGCAGGTATCGACATCGAGCGTGGCAACACGGTGCTGCGCGCAGGCGTTCGATTAAAACCGCAGCATTGCGCGCTTGCCGCGTCGATTGGCGCAGCTAGGCTGACCGTGTTCCGCCGGCTGCGCGTGGCGACTTTCTTTACCGGCGATGAATTAGTGATGCCGGGCGAGTCGCTGCCGCCGGGACGCATCTATAACTCGAACCGCTTCATGCTGCGCGGTTTGCTCGAATCGCTTGGCTGCGAAGTCGACGACCTCGGCATCGTGCCCGACAACCTGCAAAGCACGCGCGATGCTTTGACGAGTGCCGCGATGCGCGCCGATTTAATCATTTCGTCGGGCGGCGTGTCGGTCGGCGAAGAAGATCACGTAAAACCGGCGGTGCAGGCCGAAGGCACGCTTGATCTGTGGCAGATCGCGATGAAGCCCGGCAAGCCGCTTGCATTCGGCCACGTGCGAGGCGTGCCATTCATCGGGTTGCCCGGCAATCCGGTGTCGAGCTTCGTGACCTTTCTGCTGTTTGCACGTCCGTTTATTTTGCAGCGGCAGGGCAGGCACGATCCAATGCGAACGCTGTTACTGCGCGCCGACTTTGACTGGACCGAATTAAGCCGGCGGCGTGAATTTATGCGGGCGCGCATGAACGAACGCAACGGCCTCGATATTTTTGAGAACCAGAACTCATCGGTGCTGACGTCAGTGGTGTGGGCCGATGGCTTGGTCGACAATCCGGCCGAGCATCAGATTCGTGCGGGAGACATGGTTCGCTTTCTGCCGTTTTCGGAGTTGCTGTCGTGAAGCTGCGCGTGCTGTATTTCGCTGCGTTACGCGAGCGCGTGGGTTGCAGCGATGAGATGGTCGAAGCGCCCGATAGCGTGGCGACCGTCGCGCAATTGCGGTCCTGGCTGATCCAACGCGGCGACACGTGGGCCGATGCGTTCGCCGGCACGCGGCGTGTACGTGCCGCGGTCGATCAGACGATGGTCGACGATCAGCATGTGTTGCGCGACGGCGCCGAGGTCGCGTTCTTTCCCCCGGTGACGGGCGGTTAAATGGCTGTTCGCGTTCAGCAGGAGGATTTCGACGCTGGGTCAGAGATCGTTCGTCTGCGTGCAGGCAATTCAGCAGTCGGCGCGGTAGCGAGCTTCATCGGGATCGTGCGTGACTTGAATGAAGGCGCGACAGTTGGCTCGATCACGCTCGAGCACTACCCCGGCATGACCGAAAAGTCGCTGACGTCAATTGCCGAACAGGCCAAAGAACGCTGGCGGCTGCACGACGTGCTGATCATTCATCGCGTCGGCACTCTCAAGCCCACAGACCAGATCGTGCTGGTGGTGACGACCAGCTCGCACCGCGGCGACGCGTTCGCGGCGTGTCAGTTCGTGATGGATTATCTGAAGACTGAGGCACCGTTCTGGAAAAAAGAGGCCATTGCTGGCGGTGAGCGTTGGGTCGACGCGCGCGAAAGCGACGACGCTGCGCGCTCGCGTTGGGATCAATCAAAAGCAATCGAGTAAACGAGGTCGAGCGCCGTCGTCGTACCGGCGCGCCCAATTAGCGACAAGCGCCGGCTGATCTGATAATTCAACGCGACGTACGTGGCAGCGCCCGAGATCGCCTGCTCGAAAGTCAGATACAAATCGTCGTTCAATCGCTTTCCGATGGTGACGAAATCGCTCGCTGCGGTGGTGCCGGTTGCGCTGCGCAGCGTTCCAGCCACCGTCTCGCGCGGCAATATCGATGAGCTGTCTTGGCCCGGACGCAAGCTGATTTCATCGATGCCGAGCGATCGCATCAGATTGGCGCTGGCGCCATCGGCCTGGCCGGCGAACAGCGCGCTGGCTGCGGCCGATAACAGTGCACGTTCCTGCCCGCCGTCGCCCGAAGCGCCGGGCGGACGGCCGAGCACGAGCCAATTCAACTTTTCGACATCGGTCATCGATGGGTCCGAATAAAGCCGCACCACCGGGCGAGCCGCAGTGCCGCCGACGGCAACCCCCACATCAACCGGCAAGCCGGTTCGCACCGCGAGCACATTCAGCGAGGGATTTTCCACGGGGCCTTGGAATGTGAGGATGCCGCGCTGAATCTGCAGTCGCTGCCCATAACCTTGATACGTACCGCTGCGCGTACTCACGTTTCCTTCCGCCAGCAACTGGCCCGGCCGACCGCTGATGTCGAGCGCACCATCGAGCCGCGCCTCCAGTCCTGCACCGCGAATGTAGAAAGCGTTGCCGAGGTTGCCGCGCACGTCGAGCGTGACGTCGACCGCAGGTTTACCGACCTTGCCGGGCTCCTGCGCGCGCACGACGACGACGTCGCTCGGCAGCGAGCGAGCGCCGCGCAGCCGCGAGAAATCGATGAACGCGCCGTCAACCTGCAGCTTTGCGTACAAATCCGCACGCTCGGGCGCCAGCGTGATCCCACCTTCGCCGCTGACGACCATCCAGCGGTCACGCCGCTGCAACACCGGCAACCGGTCCGCAGTGATACCGACGCTTCCAGTCAGGGTGCGCAGCGCAATGCGCGCTACCGCGCGCAGCCGGCCCGGTTTGTCGAACTTGACGGCATCTGCGGCGCGTTTGTCGTCGGGCGCAATGCGCGGCGAGCCGGTGAACATGAGTTCATTGACGACCAGCACCCCGTCTTCCAGATTCGCATCGAGCGTGCCGTCCTCCAGGCGCAATCCCTGTTCGACGTACGCGATGCGCAAGCCGCTGGCGCGGATGGGACCCGACGCAGTGGGCTCGGCCGGTGTCCCCGAGATTGCCGTCTTGACGCTGCCGGACCCTTCGACCTGCACGCTGTCGCCGATCAGCGGTCCCATCCAGCTGAGATCGGGCAGCAGCGCGTCAACATCGATACGAAACGGCCGATTTCGTGCGAGCTGTATGCCGCCACCCGTATCGACGTAGGCGTCGATCACGGCATCAAGCCGGCCGAGCGCTTTGCCGCGCACGTACGCGGTGCCGGTCACGCGGTTGTTCACAACGCTGAGCGCGCCGCCGAGGTCGCTGATGCCGATCGGATTCAGCGCATCGATGCCGCCGTAAATATCGCCGCCGGTGCGTTCGATGATGACAATGCCGGTGAGTGCTTCAGCGAGCTCGAGCTCCCAGCGCCCGCGCAGCGTCAGCGGCTGTCGATTGCCGCTGCCGGTGCGCACCACGCGGCGCGCTTGACTCGCGCGTGCGTCGAGTGCCTGCGGAGAGAAGCCTTCGAAGGTTCCCGCCGTGCGCCAGCGCGCTTCGCGCAATTGCAGCTCGACCGCGCTGAATTGAGTGCCGCGCGCTTCGAATCGCGCCGGGCCGAGCGACATCGAACCGCGCGCAATCGACAACGGCGCGGGCTCGCGCAGCCGCAGCTCGAGCGGGCGGCCAGTCTCAGCCGCGACCAGCGAGCCACGCCATGCACCATCTTGCCCTGCCACTGGCTTCCAGCCACCGCTGGCAACGATCCGAACCGGCTGCTGCGACAGCGTTGTGCCGGTTAACTCGAGCGTGTGATCGGCCGTCGTGCCGCGACCGATCAACGTGGCGGCAGCGAGCGACGCGTCAGGATCGGGCGCGCGATGGCCGTTTAGCTTTACCGTTACTGCGAGTGGCGCAGTAGCTGCGATACCGCCGGCGATCGAAGCACTCGCACTCTCCACCGTTTGACCGTTGGCGAACTTGAGGTTGGTTGCAGTCGCGTCCATGCGCAGCTGCGGCGCGGCGTACTCACCGCTGACACTGCCGCGCGCAGTTACGCTGCCTGCGGTGCGCGGCACGATCTCGGAAATCTGCGGCGCTATCAGCTCGAACGCCAGCTCGCGCCCGCCGCCTAGACCGCCGCGTGCAGTCAACCGTGCCGAACGCGATGCGACATCAACGTCGACGTCTATGCGTTGCTCTGCCAGCTCGATGGTTGCGCGGCCGTCGAGTGCGCGGCCTAATAATCTGCTGTCCGTCAATGCGACTGCGGCGCGGCCGACGATTGCAGGCCGAAATCGCGCGTCCAGGTCGACGTTGCCATTTAGCCGTGTGTCGAGTCCTTTAACGAGCTGTGCCAGATCGAGGTTATCGAACGTGCCTTTGATACGCGCAGCGTAATTGCCTCGCAGCTCGACGCGGCCCACCAGATCGGCCTGACCGTTGGCAATCCTCAAGCGCGCGGTCTCGATGTCGAGCACCTGGTCGCGCAACAGCAGATTGAAATCACCGGCCAGCTCGATTGGTTTTTGGCCGCGCGGCGTGGTGACGCTCGCCGTGCGCAGAGTGCCGACGAAGCGTTGCACCTGATTAAGAAGCGAGTAGTGCAGATTGCCGTCGATTCGCGTCGGCGTGGCGTTCGAATGGATCGTCGACGCATCGATATCGTTCAACGCCAATTTTGCGTCGACGCCGCTGGCAGTCGACCACGTCAAGCCGCCGCTGGCCGCACCGCGAGTCCCTTCTACGCGCTGCAACGCCAAAGTCAGCGTGTCGGCCGACCAGGTCAACGATCCGCGCGCCGAGCGCACCGGCACACGTTGCTTGTCGACCGGCCCTGCTTCGAGGTTCTCGATAAGAAACGGCCCGTGCAGGCTGAACCCCGCGGCGGCATCGACTGGCTTCAGATCTGCGCGGCCACGCAGTCGCATGACTGGCGCGCCCGCCACCCATGCAGCGAGGTTCAGGTGCGTAACGTCCGCGGTCAACTGCGCGAGCGGAACTGGGGCGAACGGAGTCAGCCGAGCAAGCACCGTAGCGCGCGCATCAGCGCTGTCAGCATCGACGTTCACCGAGGCGTCGAGCAGCGTTCCAGTGGCTCGTGCATTGGCGCTGACGCTGTGCTCACGCACGGTCGACGTGATCTGCGCCTGGGCTTGCAAAGCGAAGGGACTGCGAGCGTCGATGCGGCCGTTGAGAGACACGCGGCTTGGGCCGTGCTCGATGACGGCGCGCTCGACCACGATCTCTTCACCGTTCAGATGCACGCTCGCCGCGATGTTGCGGGCAACGTTCGGCGCTTTGCTGCGCTCGCCGAATTGCAGCTCCTCTATCGAAAGGTTGCGCACCCTCAAATCGATTGGCAGCGCCAGCGAAGCCGGCGGCTTCGCTGGTTCGTTGCTCGCAATCCAATCCATCGTCACCGAGCGTGCAGTGACGCGCTCGAAGTCGAACGCACGGCGGCGCCAATGCAGCTCATACGTCTCGACAGCAACGCCGCTTGCCTGCAGCGACCAGGTGGGGCCGGTCACCGAGAGCTGGCCGGCAGTAAATCCGTCGCGCAGCGACCCGGCAACATCGCGCACAACCACCAACGTATTCAGCCGCGAGTTCAACAACACGACAAAGCGCAGCCCGCTCGACGTCGTATACATCCACCAGATCGCCGCACCGCTCGCGAGCACCACTACCGCCGCACCGACGAGCGTGCCAATCAGCGCGCGCAGCCACCAGGGCCGCCGAATTAAAGTCGCCAAGCCAACAACTCCATCTGCCGCACTCCGTCCTTACCAGCCGTTACCTGTGAGTTAAAACGCGATCGCCACCGAGAAATGCAGGCGAAACTGCTTTTCGCGCTCTCCATACGCTACGTCTACCGCGAGCGGACCGGCCACCGTACGCCAGCGCACGCCGAACCCGATACCGACGGCAGGGTCGAGATCCTTGAACGAGTCTGCGGCATCGCCGACATCGACGAATCCGGCAATACCCCAATTGCCGCCCCAGCGCTCGAGCCAGTGCACGTACTCGGCCGAGGCCAGCGCCAGCGCCCGCCCGCCGACGGTGGCGCCGCCGCGCTTGACGCCCAGGCTTTCGTAGTCGTAGCCGCGCACGGTGGTCGAGCCGCCGGTGCGAAACAAAAAGCGCGTCGGCACAATGTCGGCTGTGTCGACATCAACCGCGCCGAGCTCGCCCCGCAAAATCAGCACGTCGCGTTGCCCGATCGGCACGTATTGCGCGATGCGACCGTAACCGCGCACGAATACTTCGTCCAGATCGACGCCGCTGGCGCCGACCGTGCCCTCGAGCTCGATCACGTTGCCGCGGCGCGGATTGACGATCTCGTCAACGTCGCGCCTGATCCAGGTGTACGTGGTCGACAACGTATCGAGCTTGATCAGCGGTTCCAGCGGCGTCTTGCGTTCTTCATGTTCGAAGTTCACGCCCCATTTGGTCTCGACGTGGCGCAGCACACGCGAGCCGCGCAACTGTGCGCGCGCCGCTCCGACACTCCAGCGCTTGACTCGCAGATCTTCGATGTCCGAATCTTCGACCAGTGCGCCGATGCTGTCGCGCGCACCGTTTGGCTTGGGCGGCAGCAGCAGGTCAACGTAGCCGAAGCCACCGTTCTGATCGATGCGCGCGCCGGTCTGCAACGAATACGGACGGCCGAACGTCAGCGATTGCCGATACGCCAGCTCCAGATGCGCGCCGGTATTCGATGCGATGCCGACGCCGGCGCTGAATCGCTTGGTTCTCGATTCGCGCAGCTGCAGCCGCAGCGGTGCATTTTCGGGATGCGCCGGATCGAGCTGCAGCGACGCCAACACCGAAGAAAAATACGGCGTTTCTTCAAGCGCTTGCTGAAATTCGATCAGCTTGGCGCGATCGTATGGCTCACCCACTCGAAACGGGTTGTAGCGTTGCACCAGCTTCGAGTCGTATTTTTCGAGGCCGGTAATGGCCAATTCGCCGACGGTGTAGGCGGGACCGCTGTCGATCTGCACCGTCAACGCGGCGCTGGCAGCATCGGCCATGACTTTCGCTTCCGAATCCACCAGCCGCGCACCGGCGAAATCGCGCGCTTGCACCGACGCCAGTAGCTGCGTCTTCGCGGTTTCCCATAGTGGAGAGCGAAACGGTGCGCCAACCGGCAGCGGCCACTCTGCGCGCAACACCTCCATGCGATCGCGAAAGCGCGGCTCGGACAGTGCACCGCGTAATTGAAGATCGAGTGATCCGACGCTCGTCCTGCGGCCGAGCTCTACGATCAATCGATAGCGCGCGGCGCCGCTGGCCGCCGCTGATGCGGGCTCGAAGCGAAGCATGGGTTCGAAGTAGCCCTCAGTCGCCAACACTTCCAGCACGGCCCGCTCGACGCGCCGCAGTTCGCGCTCCTCATCGGCTTCGTCGGCTTCGGGCCCGATCGTGAAGCGCGTGAGCGCAGCGCCGACCAGTCCCGCGAGCGGCGCGGGCAGCTGCGTACCCGGAGTGACAATGGGCTGAGTGTCTTGCGCCGAAGCAGCCAACGGCCAAGCGAGATGGATGGCCAGAAGAGCGGCCGAAAGACGGCGATGCACGTTGGGCTGCGAGTGAACACGAGTGAAGTGCGAGTTGGCGCGCCGATGCTAGCAAAGCCGCGGTAATGCAAGACGACGCATTTGGCGCCGATTCGCCTTGATTCGCCTGCGGCAGGCCCAAACTACGCGCGAGCAGCCATTTCGACCTTCACTGATCACATGCGACTCGACAAACTCACCACCAAATTTCAGGAAGCGTTGGCCGACGCCCAGTCGATCGCGGTCGGGCATGACAACGCATACATCGACCCGGCGCACGTTTTGCTGGCGATGCTGCGGCAGAACGACGCGGGAACGCGCTCGCTGCTACAGCGCGCAGGCGTCAACGTCGCAGCGTTGACGCAGGCGCTCGACGGACTGGTCAAGCGCCTGCCCCAGGTGCAGGGCGGCGATGGCCAGGTTCAGATCGGGCGCGAGCTCAACGCGCTGTTAAATGCGACGGATAAAGAGGCTCAGCGGCGCGGCGATAGCTTCATCGCGAGTGAGATGTTTCTGCTTGCGGTAGCCGACGATAAGAATGAGCTCGGAAAGGTTGCGCGCGAGCACGGGCTGTCGAAAAAATCTCTGGAGACCGCAGTCGACGCGGTGCGCGGCGGCAGCCAGGTTCAAAGCGCCGAAGCCGAGGGCCAGCGCGAAGCGCTGAACAAGTACACGATCGATCTGACCGAGCGCGCGCAGCAGGGCAAGCTTGATCCGGTGATTGGTCGCGACGACGAGATTCGCCGCACAATTCAGATTTTGCAACGGCGCACCAAGAACAATCCGGTGCTGATCGGCGAGCCGGGCGTCGGCAAAACCGCCATCGTCGAAGGTCTCGCGCAGCGCATCGTCAACGAAGAAGTGCCCGAGACGCTGAAGGGCAAGCGGGTGCTGGTGCTCGACATGGCGGGGCTGCTCGCCGGCGCGAAGTATCGCGGCGAGTTCGAAGAGCGGCTCAAAGCGGTGCTGAAGGAAGTCGCCGCCGAGGCCGGCCGCATCATCCTTTTCATCGATGAGATGCACACGATTGTCGGCGCAGGCCGCGCCGAAGGCGCAATCGATGCCGGCAACATGCTGAAGCCGGCGCTGGCGCGCGGCGAGCTGCATTGCATCGGCGCGACCACAC
>JACCZX010000048.1 GCA_013695705.1 Burkholderiaceae bacterium
GCCATCCGCCACGCGCGCGAAAACGATCTTCCGTATCTCGGCATTTGCCTTGGCATGCAATTGGCGACGATCGAGTTTGCGCGCAATGTTTGCGGATTAGTCGGTGCGAACTCGACCGAGTTTGATCCCGACACCCCGCATCCGGTCGTGGCACTGATCACCGAGTGGACCGATCACACCGGACGTATCGAACGGCGCGATGCGCAATCCGATCTTGGCGGCACGATGCGGCTCGGCTCTCAAAAGTGCCCGGTCGAGCGCGCCACTCTGGCAGCGCGTATATACGGGCAGGAGGTCAATGAGCGCCATCGCCATCGTTACGAAGTGAACAACGCGTACGTGCCTGAGCTCGAGCAATGTGGCTACACCGTCTCGGCGCGCACTCCGAGCGAGAAGTTGACCGAGATCATGGAACTGCCGTCGCATCCGTTTTTTATTGGCGTGCAGTTTCACCCGGAGTTCACATCGACGCCGCGCCATGGGCATCCGCTTTTCAAGGCGTTTATCGAAGCGGCGGTCGCCGGCAAGCAGGCGCGTTCGGGTGCCAGGACCGATACATTCGAGCCTATCGCCCGCAAGGTCGCTGCGTGAAGCTCGCGGGCTTTGAAGTCGGGCTCGACCGGCCGTTGTTTCTGATCGCCGGACCGTGCGTGATCGAATCCGAGCAGATGGCGATCGACACCGCGGGCCGCCTGAAGGAAATCACGCGCGTGCTCGACGTTCCGTTTATTTACAAGTCAAGTTTCGACAAAGCGAATCGCAGCTCGGGTAAAAGTTTTCGCGGCCTCGGCATCGACGAAGGCCTGCGAATTCTCGGTGCGGTGAAAAAGCAGGTGGGCGTGCCGGTATTGACCGACGTGCACGACGACGACGAGATCAAGCCGGCGTCCGAGGTGGTCGACGTCCTGCAAACGCCGGCGTTCTTGTGTCGGCAAACCGATTTCATTCGTGCGTGCGCGCTCAGCGGCAAGCCGGTCAACATAAAAAAAGGCCAGTTCCTTGCGCCAGGCGACATGACCAACGTCATCGACAAGGCGCGCGAAGCGGCGCGCGAGGCGGGCTTGAGTGAAGACCGCTTCATGACCTGCGAGCGCGGCGCATCATTCGGCTATAACAATCTGGTGTCCGACATGCGGTCGCTGGCGATCATGCGCGAGACCAATGCGCCGGTCGTGTTCGATGCGACGCATTCGGTGCAGTTGCCGGGCGGGCAGGGCACAACGAGTGGGGGTCAGCGCGAGTTCGTGCCGGTCCTCGCGCGCGCTGCGGTGGCGGTCGGCGTTGCCGGGTTGTTCATGGAAACACATCCGGATCCAAAGAACGCAAAGTCCGATGGCCCCAACGCGGTGCCGCTGGATCGCATGCAGGAACTTCTGGAAACGCTGATCGAGCTCGATCGTGCGGTGAAGCGACAGGGGTTTATCGAAGCCAGTTTTGCTTAAGAACGCATCGGGGTGGACCCGGTTCATTTAAGGAAGCTATGAGTGCAATCGTCGACATCGTCGGCCGCGAAATTCTCGATTCACGCGGCAACCCCACTGTTGAATGCGACGTGTTGCTCGAAAGCGGCGTGATGGGCCGAGCAGCGGTTCCATCCGGCGCCTCGACCGGCGCACGCGAGGCGATCGAGCTGCGTGACGACGACGCGCGACGTTATGGCGGCAAAGGCGTGCAAAAGGCGATCGAGAACGTCAATACCGAGATCTCGGAGGCGATGCTGGGTCTGGAAGCCAACGAGCAGGCGTTTCTGGACCATGCGTTGATCGAACTCGACGGCACCGAAAACAAATCACGGCTTGGCGCCAATGCAATGCTGGCGGTGTCAATTGCGGTGGCGAAGGCGGCCGCGGAAGAATCCGGGCTGCCGCTTTACCGTTATTTCGGCGGTAGCGGCGCGATGCAGATGCCGGTGCCGATGATGAACGTGATCAACGGCGGCGCCCACGCGAACAACAACCTCGATCTGCAGGAAATGATGATCGTGCCGATTGGCGCGCCCACTTTTTCCGAAGCCGTGCGCTACGGCGCCGAGGTTTTTCATGCGTTGAAGAAGATCATCGACAAGGCCGGCATGAGCACGGCGGTTGGTGACGAAGGCGGGTTCGCGCCGAACGTAAAGAATCACGAAGCGGCGATCGAGATGATTCTGCAGGCGATCAACAGCGCTGGTTACACGGCAGGCACCGATATCGCGTTGGCGATTGACTGTGCGGCGAGTGAATTTTTCAAGGAAGGCAAGTACCGCCTTGGTAGCGAGGCAATGGTCCTCGGCGCTGACGAATGGACCGATATCCTCGTCAACTGGTGCGGCAAATATCCGATTGTGTCGATCGAAGACGGCATGGCGGAGGACGATTGGACGGGCTGGGAGCATCTGACCCATGAGCTAGGCGACAAGGTGCAACTGGTAGGCGACGATGTGTTCGTGACCAACACCAGACTGCTGCGTGAAGGAATCAGGCGCGGCATCGCCAATTCGATTCTCATCAAAATTAACCAGATCGGCACCTTGACTGAAACATTCGCCGCGATCGAGATGGCAAAGAGTGCCGGCTATACCTCGGTGATCAGCCATCGCTCGGGTGAAACCGAGGACACGACGATCGCCGACATTGCGGTGGGCACCAACGCGCTGCAGATCAAGACCGGCTCGCTGAGTCGCTCCGATCGGGTTGCCAAGTACAACCAGTTGCTGCGTATCGAGGAAGACCTGGGTGACGTTGCAAGTTACCCCGGCCGCGACGCGTTCTACAACCTGCGTTAGCCAAGCTGACGGCGACGATGCGACTGCTGGTTTTCGCTATCGCCGCGCTGCTGATTGCCATCCAGTGGCCGCTGTGGCTTGGAAAGGGCGGCTGGCTGCGCGCGTGGGATCTCGACCGGCAATTGCTGACGCAGCGCGGCGTCAACGGCACGCTGTCTGCTCGCAACGCGGAGCTTGCAGCGGAAGTTGCCAGTCTGCGCGAGGGCCGCGAGGCCATCGAAGAACGTGCGCGGCACGAGCTCAATATGGTGCGTGACGGCGAAATGTTTTTTCAGATCGTGCCTCCCAGGAGAGACGCGGCCGGGACAACTGCGTCAGAGCGGAGCCAAAAATGAACCTGCATCGTTTGCTCACAGAGCGCGAGTCTCGTGGCGCGCCGTTGCGCGTCGGACTGATCGGCGCCGGCAAATTTGGTTCGATGTACTTGTCGCAAGTGCAACGGACGCCCGGAGTGCGCGTAACGGGAATAGCCGATCTGGACCCGCAGCGCGCGCGGCAATCGCTGCAACGAGTCGGCTGGTCCGACGTGGCGATTGGTGCGATCAAATTTGTCACCGATGCGCGCGCGCTGATTGAGCATCCCGACGTTGATATCGTCATAGATTCGACCGGCTCGCCGGCGGCGGGCATTGCCCACGTGCTTGCGTGCTGCGAACACCGCAAGCACATTGTGATGGTCAACGTCGAAGCCGATGCGCTGGCGGGCCCGCTGCTCGCGCAGCGCGCGCGCGAAGCCGGCATTGTTTATTCGCTTGCTTATGGCGATCAGCCGGCATTGATCTGTGAGCTGGTCGACTGGGCGCGCGCGTCCGGATTCGAAGTGATTGCTGCCGGAAAAGGCACCAAGTATCTGCCGGCGTTTCACTCGTCGACGCCGGACACGGTGTGGGGGTATTACGGGCTTACCGCAGAAGACGCGCGCACCGGCGGACTCAACGCGCAAATGTTCAATTCGTTCCTCGACGGCACCAAAAGCGCCATCGAGATGTGCGCGGTGTCGAACGCCACCGGGTTGATTGCGCCCAACGGCTTGTTATTTCCGCCATGCAGTGTGGATGAGCTGCCGAACATTCTGCGGCCGCGCAGCGAGGGCGGCGTACTGCACCAGCGCGGGCAAGTCGAAGTAATCACGAGCCTTCAGCGCGATGGCTCCCCGGTTCAGCGCGACCTGCGCTGGGGCGTTTACGTGGTGTTCGCCGGCGGCAGCGACTACGTCGAGCGCTGTTTCAAGGAGTACGGATTGGTGACCGATACCAGCGGCAAGTACTCGGCGCTATACAAACCATTTCATCTGATTGGCCTCGAGCTCGGCATCAGCGTTGCCAGCGTCGGTCTGCGTGGCGAACCCACCGGAGTACCAATCGGCTTCAACGCCGATGTGGTCGCCACGGCGAAGCGCGATCTGCAGGCAGGTGAGACGCTAGACGGCGAAGGCGGGTATACCGTTTACGGCAAAGTGATGCCGGCGCAAGAGTCTCTGCGCATCGGCGGCTTGCCGCTCGGACTCGCGCATAAGGTAAGACTGATCAATGGCATCAGGACGGGTGATCAGGTGCGCTGGGACGACGTAGAAATCGACCATAATCAACCTGCTGTGTCATTCCGCCGTTCCATGGAGCGAGCAGCGATGCTTCCCGCGCATGAGCCTGTCGAAGCGTGACTAACTAACGAGCAATTGAGCAAATCGATTATTGCCTGACGCCATCAGGCGTTGAGGCGTCGACAGTTTCCACGCCGCGTGCAAACAGGTGGGCGACGTCGACAGGATCCAATGAGTACTGCCGGCCACAAAATTCGCAGGTAACGCCGACCGACCCCTGCTCGGTGATGATCGAGTCGACTTCTTCCTGTCCCAGCGAGAGCAGCATCTTGCCGATACGCTCTCGCGAACACGTGCATTGAAATCGCGGCATCAGCGGCGCAAAGTGGTCGACCGATTGCTGCCAGAACAAACGGTGCGACAAATCTGCCGGTGCGTGGCTCAACAGCTCCTCCGAGCGGACAGTCTGCGAGAGCGTGACCAGGTGCTCCCATGCATCCTGGTCTTCCGGCGTGCGATCATCATCGCCGTCGTGCGGCAATCGCTGCAGCAGCAGTCCCGCTGCTGCACCTTCATTCGATGCGAGCCATAGCCGAGTCTCAAGCTGCTCGCTTTGCCGCATGTACGTTTGCAGCACTTCAGCCACGCTGTCGCCTTCGAGCGCAACGACGCCTTGATATGGGCGTTGACCAGGCAACGGATTCTTGGGGTCGAGCGTGATTGCAAATCGTCCGCGTCCAGTTCGATTCAGAAGATCGCGCAACGTAATGTCGTCAGCAATCGGTTCAGTGCGCACCTTCGCGGTGGCACGCAGCGCCAGGTCGGGTTGGCATTCGACGACCAGCAATTGCAGCGGACCATCGCCGTAGACCTGCATCACGAGCGCGCCGTTGAATTTGATATTGGCTGCGAGCAGCGCAGCAGCAGCGACCATTTCACCCATCACCCGCATCACCGCAGGTGGATACCGATGATGCGCGGTCATCGCGCGCCATGCTGCATCGAGCTGCACCAGTTCGCCACGCACGGGCACGCCATTGAATGCAAACTTCAACAACTGATCCGTCATGCCGGCGAGCGTCGTTCGATCTGCTTCAGCTGAGGCGCTTCAAGTCGCGACGATAGGCGATGGTGCGTTTCACGTAACTGTCGCTGTCGCTCTGCATACGCTCGATATCGGCGGCGCTGAGTTGCCGCACGACTTTTGCCGGTGACCCGATCACCAGCGAGCCATCCGGAATTTGCTTGCCCTCGGTGATCAATGCGCCGGCGCCAATCAGGCAATTGCGACCAATGACAGCACCGTTCAGGATCACCGCCTGGATGCCGATCAGACTGCCGTCGCCGATGGTGCACCCGTGCAACATCACCTGGTGGCCGACAGTCACCTGGCGCCCGATGGTCAACGGCATTCCCGGATCGGTGTGCAGTACGCAGCACTCCTGCACGTTGCTGTCGGCACCGATCTCGATCGGTTCATTGTCGCCGCGCAGCGTCGCATACGGCCAGATGCTGACTCGCGGGCCGAGGATTACCGTGCCGATGATTGCAGCGGTGTCGAACACATAAGCGCTCGGATCGATCTGCGGAACGCGCTCCGCGAGCTGGTAGATGGCCATGTCGCGAGTTTAAACGCGGCGCCGCGAGGACAAGGCGCATGCCCGAGTCAAGGGGAACTTGACCCATTGGTGCACCGTCGAGACGCGGATTAGCCGAAGGGCGCGACGCTCTCAAATGGGATCGAAACGTGCTCAGCCGGGCGGTACAGTGCGTCATCATCTGGAGGCAGAATGAATTGGTCGACGTTACTAAATGCGCCGATGGGCCAGTTGCTGTGGAAGAAGAAACAGGAATTGCACCATCGCGCGACGCATAAGCCTGCAATCGGGGCGACCATTTGTTGCGCCGGCCTGCGCATGTCGGTGCAGGCGGGCCTTAGCGATGATCTCTGGCAGTGGCTGGTCAGCCTCGGGTGGCGCGAGCTTGCCACGGGTGAGAACCGGCTGCAGCTCAAACCGCTGGCAACGACTCAAGTGACGCGGTTATTCGACGCTCAGCCCGTAGAACGCGAGCGCGTGCTGACCAACGCCATCCGCCAGGTAACGCGTCGCTCTACCACGAAGTCCCCGGAACGGGTGTCCGTTTCCTAGTTTTGCGGGAAAAGCAACCTTTGCTCTAGCAGGATTTGGGGATTCGGCTTCATCTAAGCGCCGTAGAATTACGGTAATTGTCAGAGGCTGCATTGGAGCTCGATTTCGTCACCCACGTTCGCGACCAGGTTCGCACGCTACTGAAGATCCGGTGTGACCGTGAGGTTCCATCGGAGGGAGCGAAGCCACCCTTCGGCGCACAGCTTTGTTGCAACGACATTCGGATGACGGTGCGCGCCGGCATGACAGACGTGCTGTGGCGCTGGCTGCTGGATCAAGGCTGGCGTGAAGTGGCGGTACGTCCTGACCGCCGACGCTACAAGGATATTCCTACAACCTACATGACGCTGCTGGTCGACGCGGTGGCGGACCAAGAGCGAGCTCGCATCATGGAAGTGGCCATCGCGAATGCGCAATTCCGGCCAACAATGATGGCCGATGGGCGCATCGTGCCGGTGCGCCGGCCGCGCCAGAAAAGCGAGAAAGGCAAGGATCGCGAAACCTAGGAACGAGTTGCAGCGCGCGTCTGTTCCAGCTCGCGAAGTACGCGCCGTTGCACTTTTCCCGTAGTCGTCATCGGCAACGCGTCGATGAACTCAATCTCTTTTGGATACTCATACGGCGCCAGCTTGCCGCGCACGTGAAGCTGCAGCTGCTCGATCAATGCATTCGATTGCACATGACCGTCGGCAAGAACGATGAAGGCTTTTACCAGCGCGCCACGCTCCGCATCGGGCTTCGGAACCACCGCCACATTGGCAACCGCCGGATGATTGAGCAAACAGTTTTCAATTTCGCTTGGACCGATGCGATAGCCGGCGGCTTTGAACATGTCGTCAGCACGCCCCTGATACCAAAGGTAGCCGTCGCCGTCGACGCTCGCAAGATCGCCGGTGCGGCACCAGTCGCCGCTGAATTTGCTGCGCGTTGCATTCGGGTTGCGCCAGTATTCGAGGAAGAACACGGGGTCGGCGTGGCCGCTGGCGTCGCTGCGGTTGATCGCGACCTCGCCGATTTCACCCGCGGGCAGAACATCGCCCGCATCGTTGACAACCTCGACTCGATGACCGGGATATGGCCGGCCCATGCTGCCAGGGCGCGCGGGCCACTTCTGATGCGAGTTGCCCACGATGTAATTCATCTCGGTCTGCCCGAACATCTCGTTGACCGTGACGCCGAGCGAGTCGCGGCACCAGTTGAAAACGGTTTCGCCCACTGCTTCACCGGCACTCATCAGCGAACGTAGCTTGAGCCGATACCTGGCGCGCGGATCAGGTACTGACTTCATCATCATTTTGAGCGCGGTTGGAAACAGAAACGCACTGGTGACACCGTGGCGTTGCATTAACTCGAAAGCACGGTCGGCGGAAAAACGACGGTTAGCGCCGACGATTGGAAACCCGAAGTACATCGTTGGCAACAACGCGTCCATCAAGCCGCCGGTCCAGGCCCAGTCGGCGGGCGACCAGAATACGTCGCCCGGTTGTGGAAACCAGTTATGCGAAGCAACGAAGCCTGGCAGATTGCCGATCAATGCGCGATGCGGCATCAACGCACCTTTCGGCGGACCGGTGGTGCCGCTGGTGTAAATCAGCAGCGCAGGGTCGTCTGCCAGCGTAATCAGCGGTGCGAAAGTAGCGTCGAAGCGCGACAGCAACGCACTCCACGCATGGCAAGTTGCACCATCTTCGGCGTGCGCATCAACCACGATCAGGTGCCGCAGCGCCGGGCACCGTGCCCGCACCTCGTCGATCGCGGCGAGCGCCGAGGCGTCGATGATCGCAACCACCGCCTCGCTATCGTGCAGCCGATACTCGAGCGCCTCGGGGCCGAATAGCAGCGAAAGGGGCATCGCCACTGCACCCATCTGATACACCGCGATGTGTGCGATGGCAGTTTCCGGGCGTTGCGGCAGCACGATGGCGACTCGCTCGCTACGTCGAACGCCTAACGCCTGCAATGCGTTCGATAATCGGTTGCCATCGGCCTGCAACGCTGCGTACGTGAATGACGCATGGGCGCCGGCGTCGTTTTCGAAGTGAAGCGCGATGCGCGTGGTCTCCTGCGACCAGCGCCGACAGCACACTTCGGCGATGTTGAACTCGCGCGGCACGTGCCAGCGGAAGTTGTCGTACAGCGCACGGTATTGGTCTGGCATCTGCTTGTCGCTTACTTACTTAGTAACCTCGCAATCAATTCCTATAATCGCCGAACCTTCGCATGCACGCAAACGCCGATTGCAGTCTTCTTACCGCGCTGAAATGAAGCGATCACATTCCCGTTTTATCGACGTCCGAGGGCTGCGCTATCACATTCGCGAATGGGGCGATGCGAACGCCGACGCTGCGCATACGCTGGTCATGCTGCACGGATGGATGGATGTGTCCGCCTCGTTCCAGTTTGTGGTCGACGCGCTTGGCGACCGATGGCGAATCGTAGCGCCCGACTGGCGCGGTTTCGGAATGACCGACCGCGCGCGGGCAGACTGTTATTGGTACCCGGATTATCTGGCCGATCTGGAATTCATTCTCGACGCACTGCTTGGTCAGGTGCCCGTGTGCCTGGTGGGTCATAGTATGGGCGCCAATATTGCGTCCATGTATGCCGGCGTGCAGCCGACGCGCGTGCGCGCGCTGATCAATCTCGAAGGGTTTGGCTTGCGTGCAACAGATGCCGAGCAGGCGCCCGCGCGTTACGCGAAATGGATTGATCAGTTGAAGCACGGTGCAACGTTGCGCGACTATGGCTCACGCGAGGAAGTTGCAGACAGGCTGATGCGCAACAATTCACGTCTGACCGCAGAGAGGGCGCAGTTTCTCGCGCAGCATTGGGCACAGTCAGACGGAGCGGGCAGATACTGCGTCGCCGGCGATCCCTCGCACCGGATCGTGAACCCGATTTTGTATCGCATCGATGAGGTGCTGGCGTGTTGGCGCAACATCGAATGTCCGGTGCTATGGGTTCGCGCTGATCAGACAGACGTACTGCGTCATGTTGGGCCGGATCGCGACGCTGCGTTGCTGGAAATAGAAAAGCGCAAAACTGCAATCGCTGATGTCGAAAGCGCGCTCGTCGAGGATGCAGGCCATATGCTGCACCATGATCAGCCGGATGAAGTAGCGCGCTTGATCGAAGATTTCCTGCGCCGGCGGGGTGGTGTCGACAAGAACTAGAATGCCCCGATGCCAGAACTCAACGTCGGTAGCGTGCATACAGTGCGCGCCGATCTCCATTCTCATTCCATTTTCTCCGATGGCACGATGGCGCCGGGCGATGTGGCGCGCCGCGCCGCCGAGCATGGCGTGGAGCTTTACGCCCTGACTGACCACGACGAAGTTTCCGGGCTGGCCGAAGCGAGTGCGGCAGCAAACGCGTGCGCGATGGCGTTCGTGGCCGGAGTCGAAATCTCCGTCACATGGGGCGCAACCACCCTTCACATAGTGGGTCTCGGCGTTGATGGTGACGATGGCGCGTTGCGCGATGGTCTTGCGCGGGTGCGATCAGGGCGCACTCGACGCGCGCGTGAGATTTCCGACGGCCTCGCGGCCGCCGGCATCGAAGGCGCTTTCGAAGGAGCGCTTCGCCACGCCGAGAATCCGCAGATGATTGGCCGCACGCACTTCGCGCGCTTCCTTGTAGAAAAAGGCGTCTGCCGCGACGTGCGTGAGGTGTTCAAGCGGTATATGGTCGAGAGCAAGCCCGGCTACGTGCCGTACCGCTGGGCGACGCTGGGTGAAGCCGTCGACATGATCACCGCCGCCGGTGGCGTGTCCGTACTTGCGCATCCGGCTCGCTATCGGCTCGACTCGCTTGCGCTGCACGAGCTACTGAAGGAATTCCGCGGCCTCGGTGGTACCGCAATTGAAGTCGTCACCAGCAATCACACGCGCGACGACGTGCGGCACTTTACGCAGCTCGCACTTGATTTCGGCTTCGAGGCATCGAGCGGCAGCGATTTTCACGGACCGGGCGAATCGGAAAACGTCGAGCTGGGCCGGGTGGCGGCGCTCGCGCCGGAGCTGACGCCCGTCTGGCATCGCTTCGTGTGAGGGCCTGTCCTGATGGCGCAGCTGTTTTCGGTTCACCCGATCGACCCTCAAGTGCGATTGCTGCGGCAGGCGGCGCAGATTCTCGATCACGGCGGCGTCGGAGCAATCCCGACCGACTCCTGTTATGCACTGGCGTGTCATCTCGATGACAGGGCCGCGGTGGAGCGTATCCGCGCGATACGCCGGATCGACGAGCGTCACTTGCTGACATTGATGTGCCGCGATCTGTCGGACCTCGGCCGCTATGCCAAGGTGGACAACCGCCGCTATCGTTTGCTGAAGAATGCGACGCCGGGTCCGTACACGTTGATTCTCGAAGCGACCAAGGACGTGCCACGTCGTTTATCGCATCCATCACGCAAGACGATCGGATTGCGCGTGCCAGACCATCGGGTCGCTCTCGGACTGCTCGACGTACTCGGACAGCCATTGCTTACGACCACGCTGCAATTACCTGGCGATGAGCTTCCATTGAATGAAGGGGAGCACATTCGTGAGCGGCTCGACCGTGAAATTGATTTCGTCCTCGACGCCGGCGCCTGCGGTGTGCAGCCGACCACGATCGTCGATCTGACGGGAGCAGAAGCAGTTTTGGTGCGGCAAGGTCGAGGCGACATCGCAGCGCTCGGGCTGTAGCGCGATGTGTCGCGCTCGGCTTTGCCGCTGATAGACTCGATTCAATGGAAAATGTAATGCAGGCGATCGCGGTGTACGCGATCCCGGTGCTCTTTGCGATCACGGTGCACGAGGCATCGCATGGCTATGTGGCTCGCATGTTCGGCGACAACACAGCGTACGTACTCGGGCGCGTGACGCTCAATCCGATCAAGCACATCGATCCACTAGGCACGATCGCAGTTCCGCTTGGAATGGTGATCCTGACCGGCTTCATGTTCGGCTGGGCAAAGCCGGTGCCGGTCGATTGGTCGAGCCTGCGCAAACCGAAACGCGACATGATCTGGGTAGCGGCCGCCGGCCCGGCGGTAAACCTGCTGATGGCGATTGCGTGGGGAATCATTTTTCGCGTGTTGCAGGTGGTCGGCGTCGAGGAGCGATTCTTTTTTGAAGTCGCACGTGCGGGCATTCAGGTCAACCTGGTCTTCATGGCGCTCAATCTGCTGCCGATACCGCCGCTCGACGGCGGCCGCATCGTCAGCGGGCTGCTGCCGCAAAAATTGTCCAATGCCTACTCGCGCGTCGAGCCGTTCGGGCTGTTCATCATCATCGGTCTGATGGTCAGCGGTGCGTTGAGTTTTTTACTGCGGCCGTTCCTGGCTATCGGCGAAGCGATCGTAGGCATTTTCGTTTGATGCTTATTTGATGTTTGCGGAGCGGGTTCTTTCCGGCATGCGCCCGACCGGCGCAATGCATCTTGGGCACTACCACGGTGTCCTGAAAAACTGGGTGCGGCTGCAGGATCAGCACCCGTGCCTGTTTTTCGTCGCCGACTGGCATGCGTTGACGACCCATTACGAAGACACGCAACGAATCAGTGCAGACGGTTGGGACATGGTGGTCGACTGGCTCGCGGCGGGTGTCGATCCAGCGAAAGCGACGCTTTTCATCCAGTCGCGCGTGCCCGAGCATGCCGAGTTATTCCTGCTGCTGGCGATGGCGACGCCGCTCGGATGGCTCGAGCGAGTGCCGACCTACAAGGACCAGCAGCAGAAATTGTCCGACCGCGATCTGTCGACGTACGGCTTTTTGGGCTACCCGCTGATGCAGGCCGCCGACATTCTGGTCTATCGCTCAACGTTGGTGCCGGTAGGCGAGGACCAAGTCCCGCATATCGAAATGACGCGCGAAATCGCACGTCGGTTCAATAATGTCTTCGGCGCTGAACCGGATTTCGAGGCTAAGGCTAAAGCCGCGGTTCGCACCCTGGGTGCCGAAGCCAGGCGTTATTCAGAACTTCGCACGCGTTACCAGCAGGACGGTGACGCGAGTGCAATGGCGCAGGCGCGTGCCATCGTCGACACGGCTGCCTCCGTGCCGCTCGCAGACCGCGAGCGATTGTTCGGCTACCTCGAAGGGGCGCATCGAGTCATCCTGCCCGAGCCGTCCGCGTTGTTGACC
>JACCZX010000066.1 GCA_013695705.1 Burkholderiaceae bacterium
GCGGGCCGCACCGACGCGGGCGTGCAC
The DNA here is from genome assembly GCA_013695705.1 of Burkholderiaceae bacterium. Taxonomy (GTDB): domain Bacteria; phylum Pseudomonadota; class Gammaproteobacteria; order Burkholderiales; family Burkholderiaceae_F; genus JACCZX01. Next base: position 28 of record JACCZX010000066.1, read on the forward strand.
GCCATCGCACAATCCGCGCACGCTGATCTTCCCGAATCCAGGCTGACAGCCGACCGATGGGTCACGGCTTTGAATGGGTCGTTGCCGCTCACAATCCGGGTGATGCAGAGCCGGTTTGTGACGGAGGCATTTCACGCGCGCTTCTCCGCCAAAGGCAAGGTCTACCGGTATCGCGTTTGGAACGATCGCATCCTGCCACCGCTGGAAGTTGGGCGTGCCTGGCACGTGCCGCTTCCGCTTGATCTGGAGAAAATGCGGCGCGAGGCGGAGCTGTTCGTCGGGAGACACGACTTCGCGTCATTCGCGGCGAATCGTGGCAAACCGGACGAAGACACGATTCGCACGATCGACTCCGCGAAATTGCGACAGCGGAGCAAGCAGCTTGAGTTGGAGGTTTCGGGAGATGGCTTTCTCTACAAGATGGTGCGTCTCATGGTGGGAGCGTTGGTTCGCAGTGCCGCCGGCAAGTCTGCCGAAGGCGAGATTGAGGAGCGGCTCGTAAATCCTCGACGCCTTCTCGTGAAAGCCAGATTCGTCGCGCCGGCCGACGGACTTTATCTGGTTCGCGTGCGTTACTAAAAACCGCTCAGCCTCCAGCGGCGCGTTGGCAGAAGACCTGCTTTCTGAAATTTATAATGCCGAAGAACGAAGAGTCGTTATCTGAGCTCTTGCCGGAGAAACGTCTCCCTCTCTTCCGTCGTTCCACAGCCTGGCTTTTCAGTCAGAAGCATTTTCACGTGAAGCTACTCTCCGGGACGGCCGCTGGCGTGCTGGTGATCGCATTGCTCGCGGGAATCTTTCTTTTCGTCAGCTATCGAAATCATCGGCAGGAAGCGCTCCGCACGCACACGATCGAAGTGATTCGGCTTTGCAGTGTGATCGAGAGTGACATCGCCTCGCTCGAGACCGGCTATCGTGGATTCCTCCTCACGGGAAAGGCTTCTTACCTCGCGCCATTCGAGCACCGCCGCGTCGAGATCAAGAACCGGGTGGATGCGCTAGCGAGACTTATTCTCGACAGCCCTCTGCAACGGAAGCGCGTGATGAAGGTCCAGGAAATCGTGCAACGCTGGCTGACGACAGTCGCGCTTCCAGAAATAAACGCGCGCCAGGCGAAGGCTACGTCCGCTGCCGTCCCTCCCCCTCCTTCGCCGATGCTTGGTAACCCGATTCTTGAGCAGGCTCGCGACCTTCTTCAGTCGCTGCAAAACGAGGAGCAGATCGTGCTCAACAATCGGATGCGCGAGAAGGAATGGGCCGCGCAATCGACCCAGATTCTTGATCTCCTGCCGAAGCTGGAGCGTTCAGTCATCGAGATGGAGAAAGAGAAGCGCGGGTATCTTCTGACGGGCGACAATAGCTTCGCGGAGGCATACAAACGCGCCGCCACCCGCTTCTTTTCCTATCATGGCTATCTCTCGATTCTCGCGGCCAACAGCTCCGAGCAACGGCCACTGCTCGCGGAGATCCGGACAAAGGTAGAGCTCTGGGTCAATGTTTCCGCGCTCCCGGAAATGGAGGCGAAACGTTCGCGTCAGAGCGCAGCTCTTACCTCGGCGCACGACGTTGAGGAGTTGATGGCCGAAATCCGGACCAAGATTGCAAATTTCGAGAAGAACGAAATGAGCGGGTATGCCAGCCGGTCGGCCGCCGGGAACCGGCAGCGCATCGTTAAAACGTCTGCCCTCGGCATCCTGTGCTTGCTCGCGGTGGGCCTGCTCGTCGTCTCGAACAGCTACAGTTGCGTCCTGGTCGGACGTCAACTCTCGAAGTTGAATGGCGTCGAGACACGTATCAAATCCATCATCGAGCACATCCTTGACGGCATGATCACGGTAGATGAACAAGGCGTGATCTGCTCGATGAATTCGGCCGCCGAGAAGATGTTCGGTTGCATCAATAACGAGATGGTGGGCCACAAGTTCATCAAGGTAGTTCCAAAATGTTACCCGCAAGAGCCCGAGGCGCTGCCCGCACCCTGTGCCTGGGATGACCTGGCCCGCCGGACCGGCAGCACCACTCTCGCGCTCGGCCGCACCCGGCGCCACGCCACCTTCCCAATCGAGATTTCGCTTAGTGAAATGACCGTCGATGGCCGCAAGCTTTTCGTCGCCATGATCCGCGATGTGACGGAACGGAAGCGCTTCGAGCAGGAGATCGCGGCCGACAAAGAAAGTCTCGCCGTTACGCTACGCGCGATCGGGGATGGGGTGATCACGACCGACGTGAAGGGGAAGATCATCATGATCAATAAGGCCGGGGAAGAGCTCACCGGCTGGGAATCCAAAGAGGCGATCGG
>JACCZX010000069.1 GCA_013695705.1 Burkholderiaceae bacterium
CGAACATCGACGCCAAGAGCTAGTCGTGTCGACGCTGTCCGAGCTCGAAGCCCACAACGATTTTCATTCGCGGCATATCGGCCCTAATGATGCCGAGATCGCCGAGATGCTCGCCGCAATCGGCGCATCGTCACTGGATGCGCTGGTCGATTCGATCGTGCCGTCGACGATCAAATTGACCACTCCGCTCGCGCTGCCGCGCGCCATCAACGAGGAAGAAGCGCTGGCCAAGATTCGTGCGATCGGCGCGCAGAACCAGGTGTACCGCAGCTTCATCGGCCAAGGCTATTACGGCACGCACACACCTGCGGTCGTTCTGCGCAACGTGCTCGAGAACCCCGCCTGGTACACCGCGTACACGCCGTATCAGGCTGAAATTTCGCAGGGCCGGCTGGAAGCGCTGCTGAATTTTCAGACGATGGTGTCCGATCTAACCGGAATGGAAATAGCGAATTCTTCGTTGCTCGACGAAGCGACCGCTGCAGCCGAAGCGATGACGCTCGCCAAGCGCAGCGCAAAAAGCAGAAGCAACGTGTTCCTGGTCGCGGGCGATTGCCATCCGCAGACGATCGAAGTGGTGCAAACGCGCGCCGAGCCGCTTGGGTTGATCATCAAAGTCGGCTTCGTTCCAGAGTTGATGAAAGACGCCGATTACTTCGGCGTCCTCGCGCAGTACCCATCGACCGCCGGGTTGATCCACGACGTGCGCGCGTTGGTTTCACAGGCGCATGAAAACGGCGCGCTATTTTGCGTCGCGACCGATCTGCTCGCTCTGACGTTGCTTGAAGCGCCTGGAACGTGGGGCGCCGATATTGTCGTCGGCAACTCGCAGCGCTTCGGCGTGCCGTTCGGGTTCGGCGGTCCGCACGCCGCGTTTCTCGCATGCAAGGATGCCTTCAAGCGCTCGATGCCGGGGCGGCTGGTGGGAGTCTCTGTCGATTCGCAGGGCCAGCCGGCGTATCGATTGACGCTGCAGACGCGCGAGCAACATATTCGACGTGAGAAGGCGACCTCCAATATCTGCACGGCACAGGTGCTGCTCGCAGTCATGGCGAGCATGTACGCGGTGTATCACGGGCCCGAGGGCCTGGTTCGGATTGCGCGCCGCGTGCACCGCCTGACTGCGATTCTGGCGGAGGGGTTGAAGCGCGCCAGCTTGAAAGTCAGCGGCAGTTATTTCGACACGATCGTCGTCAACGGCGTCGATGCAGCGGCGCTGCATTCCGCCGCTAGCGCGGCCCGGATCAACCTGCGCAGCTTCGGCGCACGCGCGCCGCAGATGATCGGCATCGCGCTCGATGAAACCGCCACGCGCGCGGACGTCGTGGCGCTGTGGAAACTCTTCAACGTGCAAGCCGACGTCGAGGCGCTTGATCGCGAGATCGATTCCGCCGTTGAAGCAGCGATTCCCGACGCATTGCGACGCACGACGGCGTTTCTGACGCATCCGGTTTTCAACGCGCACCACAGCGAACATGAAATGCTGCGCTACATGCGCACGCTTGCCGACAAGGATCTCGCACTCGATCGCACCATGATTCCGCTTGGCTCCTGCACGATGAAGCTCAACGCGACCAGCGAAATGATTCCCGTCACCTGGCCCGAGTTTGCCAACGTGCACCCGCTGGCGCCGAACGGGCAAACGGCAGGCTATCGGCAGTTGATCAGCGAAGTCGAGCAGATGCTGGCTGAGTGCACAGGCTACGACGCGGTCAGTTTGCAGCCAAACTCGGGGGCTCAGGGCGAATACGCGGGCCTGCTTGCGATACGCGCTTACCACCGCGCGCGCGGCGAGGCGCATCGCAATGTCTGCCTGATTCCAGAGAGCGCGCACGGAACCAATCCGGCGTCGGCGCAGATGTGCGGCATGGAAGTGATTGCGGTCAAGACCGATCGCAACGGCAACGTCGACGTTCAAGATTTGCGCGCGAAGGCTGCGCAGCACGCCAAAGATCTGGCGGCGTTAATGGTGACGTATCCGTCGACGCACGGGGTGTTCGAGGAAGCGATCGTGGAGATCTGCGAGGTCATTCACGACAATGGCGGTCAGGTCTACACCGACGGCGCCAATATGAACGCGCTGGTCGGCATCGCAAAACCGGGCAAATACGGGTCCGATGTGTCGCATCTAAATTTGCACAAAACGTTTTGCATTCCCCACGGCGGTGGCGGCCCGGGTGTCGGACCGGTGGCGGTAAAAGCGCATCTGGCGCCTTATTTGCCCGGCCAGCTCGACGGCGGAAACGCTGTAGGAATGGTCAGCGCCGCCAACTTTGGCAGCGCGAGTATTTTGCCGATCCCGTGGATGTACATCACGATGATGGGGCGCGAAGGCCTGAAGCGCGCGACGCAGGTCGCGTTGCTGAACGCGAATTACATCGCGAAAAAACTGGCGCCGCACTTTCCGACACTGTACGCGGGCCGCAATGGTTACGTCGCGCACGAATGCATTCTCGATTTGCGCCCGCTGAGGGACGTCAGCGGGATCTCGGCCGAAGACGTTGCCAAGCGGCTGATGGACTACGGGTTTCATGCGCCGACGTTGTCGTTTCCAGTCGCCGGAACCTTGATGGTCGAGCCAACGGAATCGGAACCCAAGGTCGAGCTCGATCGCTTCATAGGCGCGATGATCGCGATTCGCGAGGAAATTCGCGCAATCGAGAACGGCGGTATCGATCGCGAAGACAATCCGCTGAAGAACGCGCCGCATACTGCCGAGATGGCGATGGCAGAAAACTGGGCGCACGATTACACGCGAGAGCGCGCGGCGTTTCCGGTCGCATCGTTAAAGCAGCATAAATACTGGCCGCCCGTCGGCCGCGTCGACAATGCCTACGGCGACCGCAACATCATGTGCTCGTGCGTTCCGATGGACGCTTTTGCTGACGCCACGCCCGTGTTGACCAACGAAGCGACATGAAGGTTTGGTTCACCGCACTTACTGGGAGTCACTGACATGGAAGTCGGCGTGGCGTGCTCGATGGCGGCTGGCGGGCTGGCGGCAGTGCGCGGCGCTACCGTCGAACAAGTCGAGAACGCCGCGGAAATCGGTATGGAGCATCACCTTGGACTGACGTGCGACCCGGTCGGCGGGCTGGTGCAGATTCCATGCATCGAACGCAACGCGGTCGCGTCTGTGCAGGCGATCAATGCGGTGCGTATCGCACTCGCTGGTGACGGCTCGCACTACGGTGCGCTCGACAAGGTCATCAAGACGATGCGCGAAACCGGCGCCGACATGAAGACCAAGTACAAGGAAACCGCGCGCGGCGGTCTGGCACTGCACGTTGTCGAGTGTTGATGCGCATAACGCGCGTCGCGGCGATTGCAATGCTCCTCACCATGCTTGGCGGCTGCGTCGAACGGATGTTTTTTTATCCGGACTCGATCACTTACACCACGCCGGCCGCGCAGGGCGTGGTGTCCGAAGATGTTTACGTTGCCACCACTGATGGCTCGCGACTGCACGGCTGGTTTTTGCCTGCACGAGGAACGGCCAAGGGGACCGTCTTGCACCTGCATGGCAACGCGGCCAACGTGAGCAACCATCTGCCGCTGGTGTCGTGGCTGCCGGCGCGCGGCTACAACGTTCTGATGATCGACTACCGCGGTTTTGGCCGCTCCGGAGGAACGCCGTCGCTCGATGGCATCGTCGACGACGCGGCCGCTGCGCTGTCCTACCTGCGCACGCGCGGTGACGTCGATGCGACGCGGCTGATTGTGTTCGGGCAGAGCATCGGAGGCGCCACCGCGTTACGCCTATTGGCGCGCGATGCGGCGGGCGTGCGGCTCGCGATTATCGATTCCGCTTTCGCCAGCTATCGAGGCATTGCGCGCGCTGCGACGGCGGGCAGTCCACTTGGTCCATTGGCCGCACTATCGGCAGGCGTTTTGCCGGGTAAGGACAAGGATCCGATTACCGCAGTGCAATCGATCCAAGTTCCCTTGATCTTCGTGCACGGCGCGCGCGACTCGATTATCGCCGCGACCAACAGCGAACGGTTGCACGCGGCCGCGCCGGGTTCACAACACTGGAGCGTGCCGGATGCGCTGCACATCATGGGGCTGGCGCAGCCGGGCTCGTGGCGAGAAAAACTGGTGCAGGCGCTGAACGTCGCCGTAAGTTGATGCGACGTTCGCGGACCACTAACGCGGAGGGCCCTGCATAGCTATTGCGTCGCTGTCCTCGCCGGGGTTTCGCGGCTCGCGTTCCATGATGGCATTAGCCAGCTGTGCGACGCCATCACCGGTCGTCGACGCAGTTTTCAAGACGGCCCGCCTGGTTCGCTCGCCGCGTCGCGCCGGCATCGCGCGCAGATCGCGCGCCGTGCGGTCTGCGCCCGGCAAATCGGACTTGTTGACGACCAGAATGTCGGCAATTTCAAGCACGCCTGCTTTCAGCGCCTGAATCTCGTCGCCGAGTCCGGGCGGATAGACGACCACGCGTGTGCGAGCGAGCTTCGCGATAGCGACGTCGGACTGGCCGGCACCAACCGTCTCGACCAGCACAAGATCGAAGCCCGCGGCATCGAGCACGTCGACCACCTGAGCGGTAGTGCGCGATAAGCCGCCGGCGTGGCCGCGCGCCGCCAGTGATCGAATAAAGACTCTCTCGTGCGCCTGGTGCTCGGCCATGCGGATGCGATCACCGAGCACTGCACCGCCGGTAAATGGGCTCGATGGATCGACCGCCACCACGGCGATGCTGTGGCCGCGCCTTAAGAACTCACCGACAAGTGCGTTGACGAGTGTGGACTTGCCGGCGCCGGCGGGGCCAGTAATGCCGACAACGTGGGCGTGACCCGTGTAAGGAGCGAGCGCAGCGCGCAGACCTTCGGTGCAAGCCGGATCATTCTCAAGCGATGTGATCGCGCGCGCGATCGTGCGCCGGTCGCCAGCGCGTATGCGCTGCAGCCAGTCTGCATCGATAACCATCAAACCACGGCAAGCGGTTGTCCAAAGCCGAGCTCGCGTCGCAGCACTGCGCAAATCTCGCCGTGCGTTGCGCCTGCGTCGGCCGCCGCGACAGTGTGAGCCATGATGTTTTCCGTTCCCTGTGCGGCTCGCGCCAAATCATCGAGTGCGTGGCTCGCTGCAGCGTTCGACCGGTTTTTCTTGAACGCTGTTAGGCGCGCGGACTGCGCCGCGATCGACGCCGGATCCGGATACGGCTGCGAGCGATACTCGTACGGATCTTCCTCGATGCGGAACGCGTTGACGCCGACCACCGTCTGCGCGCCGCTTTCGATCTTCGATTGATGCGCCATGGCGGATTCGCCGATCATCTGCTGCACCAGCCCTTTTTCGACCGCCTGGTACATGCCGCCGGCGGCGTCGATTCTGGCAATCACCGCTTCGATCTGCTGCTCCATCTGATCGGTCAGCGTCTCTACGTAATACGAGCCGCCGAGCGGATCGATCACGTCGGTCAGTTGCGATTCTTCGCGCAGAATATTCTGGGTCGCGATCGCGATGCGCGCAGCTTCCGCGGTCGGCACCGACACCGCTTCGTCGTAGCCGTCGGTGTGCAGCGACTGCAGCCCGCCGAAGATGCCCGCCATCGCCTGCACGGTCACGCGCGCGATGTTGTTCAGCGGCTGCTGGCGTGTCAGATCAACGCCCGAAGTCTGGCCGTGAAATTTGAAGCGCCATGATTTTGGATCCTTGGCGCCAAGCCGCTCGCGCGCATAGCGCGCCCACAGCCGTCGGCCGGCCCGAAACTTTGCGATCTCTTCGAAGAAACTGATTGAAATATCGAAGAAGAACGTAAAGCGTGGCAGGAAGCGATCCGGATCCATGCCGCGCGCAATACAGTCTTCGGCGTACTGCAGCGCCGCGGCAAGCGTGAAACCCATCGCTTCGGCGGGCGTGGCGCCGGCTTGCTGCGTGTGCTGCCCAACGACGGACAGCGGATTCCATCCCGGCAGCGACTCGTTGGCGAATTCGATGTGATCGGTAATAACGCGCCGCGCGCCCGGCAGTGCAAGCCGGAAGAACATGTGGTTGGCGACGCTGTGCGACAGGTAATCCGACTGATTCGATGTGCCGGTGATCTTGCTCCACGGTATCGCGCGGCGCTTCGCTACCGCCAGCAGCAGCGCCAGCAACGTGAACGGCGAGGGATCGTTCAACGCGCACGAGATCCGATCGAGCGGAACATCAGCAAGGGCGATATCCATGTCCTCGATGCTGTTGACGACGACACCGCAAGTGCCAAGCAACTCGGGCGGCACTTCATCGGCGTCGTAGCCGCGATAGACCGAGTTGCATGGGATCAGCGAGAGCGCGGTGCCGCCATGCGCCAAAATGTCCTTCAGGCGCGCGTTGTAATCCTCGGGCACGCCCCAGCCAATCAGTTGGCGCTGGGTCCAACTGCGGCCGCGATGCATGGATGCGTATATACCCCGCGTATTCGGGTACTCACCGGGAAAGCCGATTTCGCTGAAAAAGTCCTTGCCCGCGCGATCCTGCGGCGTGTAAAGCGGCTTGATTTCAATCCCCGAGCGATTGATCGAATCTTTCTCAGCGCCGGCGCTTGCGTCGTACGAGTCCTGCCAGCGTTGTTCGGCTTGCTCGAGTTCGGATTCAAATAATTTTGCGGAATCAGGTTTGTTCATGGCGTCTCCTTCTCGCGCATCGCGCGCGCGCGCATGGCGAGGTTGCGTATTTCGTGGGCTATTTCTTCCAGTGAAGTGCCCGGATGAAAAACGCGCGCGACGCCGGCTTCAAGCAGAAGTTTCTCATCGCGCGCTGGCACGATGCCGCCAACGATGACCTGCACGTCCTTGACACCGGCATCGCGCAGCGCGTTCATCAGGCGCGGCACCAGCAGATGATCGGTCGCTAGCGACGAGATGCCGATGACTTCGGCGTCTTCTTCGATCGCAAGCTTGACCACGGTCGCGACTTCCTGCCAGGGCGGCGTGTAGATCACTTCCATCCCGGCGTCGCGCAGGAACGCGGCCACCAGTCGGCTGCCGCGATCGTGACCGTCGAATCCGATTTTGGTAACGATCACCTTTGGTGGGTGGGCACCCTCAGTCACCATGCGCCTCTCTGATAAAAGCGACGAATTTGCGCGCCAGTGAGCGCGGCGTATCGCGCCCGGCCGGCGCAAACCAGAAGCGCGACCAGTTGAGCGCACCAATCAACATCAACCGCAGCGATTTTCGATCCGCACCGGCAGGCAGCGGCAAGGCTGCAACCAGCGCGGCAAATTCCTTTTCGTACGAGTTGCGCAAGGTGGCAAGGCGGTTGGCTGCCGGCGCGACGTCCGCAGGCAGCACGCGAATAAGCACCTGCGCATAGTCGCTGCGCCGAAGCACCGTTTCCAGATGTGCGGCGCAGGCCGCTTGCAACCGTGCCCACGGCTCCGCCTCCTTTAGCAGCGCAGCGCGCACGTTAGCCAGCAGCTGTTCGACCCCGCGCTCATAGACGGCAACCAGCAAGTCTTCTTTGGCGGCAAAGTGGTAGTAGAGCGACCCGGGCAGCATGCCGCAGCATTGTGCGATGTCGCGCATCGAGGTGCCGACGTAGCCCTTTTCGGCAAACAACTGCGCGGCGGCGTCGAGCAGCGTCGACACTCGATTGTCCGAACGAGGGGCACGTTGTGCAACAGCGGACATCAGAGACCAGCGTAAACCTAACGATCGTTTGGTTTATACCGTTGCCGGTCCAACCGTGTCAAGCGACGCGGGAACGATTGCCAGCAGTTTCTCCAGCGCCGCGGGTTCGACCGGTTTGACCAGATGAAAATCGAAGCCGGCTTCATGCGAAAGGCGTCGGTCCTCATCCTGGCTGCGACCCGTCAGCGCTACCAACACCAGCTGCGCACCCCAGGGTTGTGCGCGGATCTGCCGCGCGGCGTCGTAACCGTTCATCTTCGGCATGCCGATGTCGAGCAGCACGATTTCTGGTGAGAACGCCGCTCCCACACTGAGCGCGGCCAGGCCGTCGGGTGCCGTGCGCGTGTCGTTGCCCATCATCGTCAGCATCATTGCCAGGCTGGCGGCTGCGTCTTCGTTATCGTCGGCAATCAGAATGCGGCGCCGTTGACCGTTGGCGGCGACCGGCGCATGATTTTCGATGCGATCGAGGTCGTGGGCCTGCACCACCGCCACCGGCAACTTCACGATGAATTCGCTGCCTCGGCCAAGCCCCGCACTTTTCGCCTCGACGCTGCCGCCGTGCATCTCGATCAGCCGCTGCACGACGGTCAAACCGATACCGAGCCCGGTTTGCGACGTTTCCAGTGAGCGGTCCACCTGCGTAAACATCTCGAACACTCTGCTCAACATTTCGGGGGCGATGCCGACGCCGGAATCCTTGATTGAAATGAGCGCGTGGCCGCCGGAGCGTCTCAAATCAAGCCATATTTCGCCGCCTTTGGGCGTGTATTTGGTAGCGTTGACCAGCAGGTTGCAGAACGCTTGCGCCAGCCGTGCAGCGTCGGCGTCCACGTATATCGGCGCCGGTGGCAGCGATACCGTCAAACTGTGTTCCTGCTGCTCAATGGGCGGCCCGCTGGTCTCAATTGCGTGATGAACGATGTCGATCAGATTCGTACGCTCGATCCGCAGCATGAAGGTGCCGCGGCTGATGCGGTTTACATCGAGCAAATCATCAACCAGTCGAATGATCTGAGTCAGTTGCCGTTCCATCATTGCGCGCGCTCGCTCGATCGATTCGGCATCGGTGCCGGCGAGCCGCATCACCTGCAGGCCGTTGCGCAACGGCGCTAGAGGATTGCGCAGTTCATGCGCCAGAGTCGCAAGAAACTCATCCTTGCGGCGGTCGGCCTGCTGCAACGCGAAGTTGGCTTGGTCAAGTTCTGAGGTGCGTTGGGCTACGCGTTCCTCGAGTTCGTCGTGCGCTTCTCGCAGCGCCGCTTCGGCCTGCCTGCTATGGGTGATGTCGTGCATAGAAACCACGGCGCCCAGGTGCCTGCCTGCGCCGTCGTAAAACGACTGGCCACTCGCGCACAAGTTGCGCGCCGCGCCGTTTTTCGGAGCAATCACCATTTCGACATCCCGCACGCGCTCGCCGCTCAACGCACGAAACAGAGGTATCTCTTCGCGCGTCATCGGCGTGCGGCCGTCGGCGCGGTACAGGTTGTAATGCTCGGCCCATTGTTCCGGCGAAAGCGGCGTGGCGGGCAGGCCGTGAAATTCGCGCGTGGCCCCGTTGAACAGCGTCAACACACCTTGCGCATCGCAGGCGACGATTCCGGTCTGCAGACTTTCAAGCAGCGCCTGTGCGAAGCCGTTGGCTTCGAGCAACTCGGAAGTGCGCTGCGCAACGCGTTGTTCAAGATCGCTGTGCGCCGCTCGCAGCGCGTCGTCCGTCTTTTTGCGATCGCTGATGTCGCGGATGTAGCCGGTGAAGATCGCGTTCTTGACGTCGCCGATCATGGTGATTGCCAGCTCGATCGGAAACTCACTGCCATCGGAGCGCATCGCCGTAAGTTCGAGTTGACGGTTCAATACGCGCTCTTCTCCTGTCGCGAGGAAGCGCGCCATGCCCAACCTGTGAGGGCCGCGCAGTGACGGCGGGACGATGACCTCACCCATCTCACGCCCGATCACCTCGGCGCGTGCGTACCCGAACATGCGCTCGGCGGCGGGGTTGAAGTCGATGATGTTTCCTTCGCGATCGATCGTTACGATGGCGTCGAGCGCGGTTTGCAGCACCGCCGATTTGCGCGCTTCGCTGGCGCGTAGCGACCGCTCCGCCAGGCGCATCCCCGTAACGTCGCGGAAAATGAGGACGACGCCAAGCAAAGTGCCGTCTGCCGCGCGCATCGGCGCTGCGCTGTCGTCGATCGGGCGTTCAGTGCCGTCCTTGGCGATCAGAACCGTATGGTTCGCCAGCGCAACGATGTTGCCGTGCTCGAGCACCTTTGCCACCGGGTTTTCGACCGTGGCGCGAGTCTCCTCGTTTACGATCTGGAACACCTCTTCAAGTGGCAGACCCATTGCGTCGCGCACCTTCCAGCCGGTCAATGCTTCGGCCACCGGATTTAGCGACGTCACATGCCCTTCCACATCGGTAACGATGACGCCGTCGCCGATGCTCGTTAACGTGACCTGCAATGTTCCGCGCCGCACTTCGGAGCGTTCGAGCGCCTCTTTCTTCGCCTTCCCGAATATTGCAAAGGTGACGGTAAGAACCAAATAGGGGAGCCAGTCGTCCCAATACATGTGCATGATTTGCCGCAGCGACATCTCCGGATGGCTTGGCACAAACAACGCAAAGGAGGCGACGAAACCGAGCGCGCTTGCCAGCAACGCAGCCCGTAATCCGTGATACCAGGCAGTTATCGCGACCGCGATGTAGAACGTCAGGTGGGGGAGGTTGAAACCGAGCAGCGGATCAAGCAGCCACCGAACAATCGTGGCCGCCACGACGGTTGCCATTGCAAAAATGTATTTATTACGGAAAGGCAAGATGCTGTCACCCAAAATGACCGCTGGTGTTGCGCTGATC